>JAIORY010000211.1 GCA_021107915.1 Bacteroidales bacterium
GAATCATCTACTTGTCCTTGAATATCATAAATACTCACAATTTCTCCGTTAAAAATCGGAGCAACAAAATAATTATAAATTATTGATGAAGCAGTGCTTGTTTCATCTTCGGCAACAACTTTATAAAAGACTGTGGTTTCGCCACTTTGACCAGGAATCTCAGCATAATACTCGAAATTATATCCGGGAGTCATAGTTATTTCATTATTTAATTCTTCATAGCTTAATCCCCAATAAAGTTTAGCATCAGTAATAGAACCAGCCGAGCTAAAAACCGAAACATTCACAGTAACTAACTCATCTTCACTTGGATTAGAAGGATTTATTGCAAACTCCGAAAAAGAAATAGCAGAAGTACTTGCTCCTCCCCAGATAAGATCGGCAAATTCAGGATTGTCAATAAAAGGATTTCTGTTTTTTTGCCATGAAAAAATTACATTATTCCTGTTACGCTCAAACTCATCAGGTGGATCCAGAGTATTCCATTCTAATAAAACCGAAAGTTTACCATGCTGAGGATTAGGATATGTATTCACCAAATCAACAACTTCGAGGTTAAGTTCTCCATTATTTCCTTCGTATCTTGCATCCATATAAAAAATGATCCTTGCAATATCGCCCTTAACTTCATCGCGTGGCTCCCACGAGTCACTATCATAATAACAACCCGTAGCTTCGGGATGTTGGTTGCCCCCATTATCAAAATCAAGATTACTTCTATCAGTATTTACCGAAGCATCAGCGGGTTTTAGGTTATGAACATCACTATCCATTGGTTGAATATTAGCAAAATTTCCATGAGATTTTGCCCACACATGTTCTCTATTTATGTAATTTCCACCGACTCCATAATTTGAATTATCTTCCGAACGACCGGTATAAACCAGTATAACATTATCAGGATTATCTGGATCAACATCCGATAATTTAAAGATTGTTTTTGATGCGAAATATGAAAATTCTACATGATCTTTGATAATGTTATTCAAAGCAGTTTTCAAATCATCACCGGTCAAATTCTCAGTTTCGTTATAATAACCAGTTGGTTGAGCATAAGATTGCATCATCCAAAATCCTAACACAATTAATAAAAGTAATTTTTTCATTTTTATATTTTTTTCTGTTTTAATTCTCAATTATGATTTATTTTTCAATCATCTAATCATGAGTCCATTCCGAAAAGTATTTTTAGCCACAAAGACCCAAAGACTCAAAGAATTCACAAAGTTTATTATATTGATTGTGCGTTCTTTGTGTATCTTGGTGTCTTGGTGTCTTCGTGGCAATTTTTCTTTTTTTCATTTTTTTGACTTTTCAGAGTGGACTCAATCATTCTATTTTCTAAAAAGACAACTGCAATGAAACATTAAACCGCCGGCCTAATCCAAAGAAAACAGCAGCTGACCTGGCATCAAAACCATTAAAACTCTGTCCCGAATATTTATCATTATTATCGGCATCAGAAATATAAGTTTCATCAAGTAAATTCAAAATACTGGCACGAAAATTAAACTTAACATTTCTAAAATCAAATCCGTATCCAAGATGTATATCAACAAGATAAATATCAGGAATTTTCCATGATTGTTTCGGGCTGCCATCTTCATTAAAAGCCCAATCATTTTTTTCAGGATCAAGATCAAGGGGATCGAATTCTGAATAATATTTACCAAAATATGTAACCGCACCTTTAAAATACAGGTCTTTAATTATCTCCCACCTAATACTTTCCCTGTTTTGTAATTGGGCAGCATCACCAACAAATATTCCGGCAGCATCAAAATACACAACATCTTTAAGGTTTAAATTATCGTCATACAATCTTGCTGAATCGGCGGACAACCATTTCCAATCTCCAATAGAAAGCAAACTTTCAAACATCAAATTATCTAATATTTTCCATGCAAATTCCAATTCCACACCTTTATGTAAGGCATCCATCCCATTAATATTTACTCTGTATGGCTCATCATCTATCATTATTGTTCTTGCTCCGTCAGATGGTTTGTTTTCCCATTTAGTAAGGTATGCATTAAAGTTAAAAGTAACTCTTGAATTAAAATAACTATAACCTACTTCAAAAGCCATTATCTCTTCATTTTTAATTTCCCTGAAAAGGGTATTACTATAATCAAAGACATTATTAAAACGGGGAGCTTTAGAGATATATCCCATATTTGTGAAAATATTCATATTTTCATTAAGATTATAATTCACACCTCCTTTAATTGTTCCTCCGGGAATCCATTTCCACGAAGTAGTACTAAACTCTAATCCCGGTGAGTTTCTGTCATAAATTACACCATTATATTCAATGCTGGTATTATAAGAAATATTAAGAGTAGTATCGTTTAGGTTTAAAACTTTGGGTTTAAAATAATCAATTCGTTTGTATCCGCAATACGAAGCTGTAAGATTAACAAATGCAGTAAAGTTACCGGTTTTATATTCAAGCTGACCAAACAAGCCTCCCCATCTTACCAATCCATCATTATGATAACCTATCTTGTCTTCAACATATTTCTTCTTATCCGTTGATTCATTTTGATTTTCATTATCAAGAATAAAATATTTACCTCCGAGTAAATCATATATTTCCCTGTAATGTTCACCTTTATAGCTTCTTGCATCAATTCCACCGGAAAAAGTAAAATTATCGTTAAACTCATAATTGAATGTTGACAATAATCCAAACCAAAAATGATTATTTATTGCGGTTCTTAAGATTGAAGAAGATATTTGATCGGGATTAAAATTACCATTATAATTAGCATCATATAATGTTTGAAAATCTACCTGACCATTTGGGAGAGTATTTGTACTGTTTTCCAAACCTGTTCCTCCACCACTTCCAATTGAGAGGTAAGCAATATTAGAAATATATAGTTTTTCATTTACATTCCAAAAATCACTAACACTAAACATTGGTTTATGATAGTAATTCATTTTTTCACTAAGATTTTCAACACCATTACTGATTTTATTTCCTTCGCTATCCAAAGTATATCT
>JAIORY010000110.1 GCA_021107915.1 Bacteroidales bacterium
TTCGGAAAAGACAAAAATGGTAAAGTAAATCAGCTTGTATATTACCAAAATGTTTCTCTACACAAAGGGGAGCCTGTAAGTGCAATTATAGAAGAAATTATAGAAAAATCAGGAATAAAAGATGCATTAACAAAATATTATGATTTGAAAAGCAATCCTTGTGATGAGATACTTTTTTATGAAAGATGCATTAATTCTTTGGGGCATAAATATTTGGGGGAAGGTGAAAATAATAATGCTATTGAAGTATTTAAATTAAATACAAAAGAGCATCCAGATTCGTGGAATGCTTTTGATAGCCTGGGTGAAGCTTATATGAAAAACGGGGATAATGATCTGGCAATAGAAAATTATAAAAAATCAATAGAATTGAATCCTGAAAATACGAACGGTGAAGAAAAACTTGCGGAATTAACAGAAAAATAATAAACTTATAAAACAAATATTCAATTATTTAACAAGATATAGATAGATGAAACATTCATGACAAGTAAATTTTGACACACAGGAAAATAATTATTAATGAAATTCGAAATTCGAAATTCAGGAGCAACCAATTTCTAATTTCCAGTTTCAAATTTCTTCTCATGAATTTAAAAAATTTTAGTATCTAAAAATCAAACTAAAACAAAAATATAAACACATGAAATACAAAGTACATCACTTCGAAATTAATATGGCTCAGGATCAGGGCAGGTTAGAACATTTTTTAAATAGTTTGAAAGGAGAGGTAGTCTCCATAGTTCCGAATGTTGCAAAAACAACTTTGTTTCAAATTTATGGGATTACTCGTAAAGTAAACTTTTTACTAATAATTGAAAAAACTAATTAAACAAATTTGACGATATGAGAAAGTTATCAAAAAATCAAACCGGAATAAAATTGATGTTTTGCATTATGGGACTGGCTTTTATAGCTATGATCTCTGCTTGTTCCGGTTTGAACGGCAATTCATTTATTGAAGAAGAAGTAACTTTTACAAATCCGGTAGATGGAGCTATTCTTAGTGGTACATTAACTAAACCTTCTAATAAAGGTGTTTTTCCTGCTGTAATTCTTATTTCAGGTAGCGGTTTGCAGGACAGGGATGAAACAGTTTACGGACATAAACCATTTAAAGTTCTTGCTGAATATCTTACAAAAAACGGCATTGCAGTCCTGAGGTTTGATGACAGGGGTGCCGGAAAATCGACAGGAGATGTTTGGAATGCTACTATCGAAGTTTTTGCCGGTGATGCCCTTGCCGGGATAGATTTCCTAAAAAGCTGCAAAAATGTAAATCCTTACCGTATCGGGATTATCGGACATAGTCAGGGTGCAATGGAGGGAATGATGCTGGCAAGCAAATATAATGATATTGCGTTTTTGATTATGCTTGGCGGGCCTGGCATTCCATGGGCTGAAAACATGGTGGAAGCAAATGAAGAAAACCTTAGACGACAAGGAAAAAGCAAAGAGAGCATTGATGCCGGTAATAAATTGCTGAAAAAAATGATTCCTGTAATGCAAGCCGGCAGTGATTACGAAATCACTAAAAACAAATTATATGAGGTAGTCAGGGAATGGAAACAATCGCTTACCGGAACGACTAAAACAGAAATTGAGGAATTTGATAAATCACACCCGGGATTCTGGAAAACCATGGCAAGCGATTATGCTACTCCGATTTATATGTCGGCAGTAAATTTTATTCCTTCTCAATATTTAAAAAAAATTCATTGCCCTGTTTTATCAATAATTGGTGATAAAGATGTTCATGTTTTATCATCTCTAAACAATCCCGTTATACAAAATGCTTTGGATCAGGGAGGGAATAAAAATTCAACAGTAGTAGAATTGAATGATATCAATCACATGTTGCAAAAATGCGAAACCGGACTTATCAGCGAATACGCTGAGATTGAAGAGTCGTTTAATCAGGAAGTGTTGGAATTAATTACTACCTGGATTAATGATCAGGGAAATGTTAAACCTTCAGATGAAATACTAAATTTATACAGAAAACAAAGCTCTTTTACAGATCCCGGTGAGTATGCGTATTTGTATAAAGACTTACCTGAATCAATGGAAGAAATTTGTGATCTTATCAAAAAACAATTGATCCATCCCATGGAAGCCGGTAAGATGAGGGACATCTTGCCTGAGGGAAGAGCGCCGGAGGATGGCGATTTCCCCATTGTTAGAGATATGCTAAATGAATTAATCCAAAGAAATGAGAATGGAATAACTATGAATAGAAAACCTGGGGACAGGCTTATCGTTGCCTGTTATCATCATGCGCTTTTACATGCTTCCATCCTTAGATCACAAGGTAAGTCAGTCAGGTTACGCGGAGGTTTCGCAAGATATTTTGAAGATGAAATGAAAGTAAGGTTCGGTCATGTAATATGTGAAGTTTGGAATCCTGATAAAGAGCAGTGGGTATTAATTGATCCTGATCGGAATTATATCGACATTTCAAGTAATAAGTTTGAATCTCCTGCAGAAGCCTGGCACAATTTTTCAAACAATAATTCCGGAAACGTTAGATACATCAGTTCAGTTGGAGAGGGAGCACAGGCAATTATTCATGCCTTACTACTTGATCAGGCTTTTATTCTATTCAATGAAAGAAATTACTGGCACACACCATCTTTCCTGTTCACTAAAGATTTTAATTTGAATAATCTGAGAAATGAACAGCTTAAGGTTTTAAATCAAATTGCAAAACTTATGATTGTTCCTGAAGCTAATATTAGTAAGTTGCAAAAACTGTATGATGATAATCCATTTTTACACACACATGTAAGATCAATCATGGATTATTATGAAATGATTGAAAATAAATAAAAAGGATAAATAAATAAGTCATAAAAACTAAATAAAATGTATCACAGAAGAAAATTAAAATCAGATAAATCAATTATAGGATTTGTGCCGGCAATGGTAGCTCTTGCATTATTTGTTATCTCAAATATTTTCTGGGGTTTTAGTGTTGGTTTTAAGGTATTGGCAGTTATTATTG
>JAIORY010000439.1 GCA_021107915.1 Bacteroidales bacterium
TCTTCGGTTGTATTACTGATTTTTTTTATGAACGTAGTTTCAGATGATGAAATTTCATAAATATAATAATAGTCTGAATCGCCAAAATGCCTGTTTATGAACGACCTTCCATTATCAGTTGCAAATGCTGCTTTCATATTTTATTATTTTCCTATTTGAGTTACTATATTTTCGGCTGCTTTAATTAAAATTGATTTTGTAGGAGCACTTGTTAATAAAGGATGTGTTCCTACCTGAAAAGATATTAACTCATAAACTGTTACTCCTTTTTGTATTGCCAAACCGATAGTATTTATTATTTCACCGACAGATTTTCCACCCCAAACTTCCCCTCCGAGAATAGAACCGTCGCAAGGAGATGCATAAAGTTTAACTGTAAGCGGCGATGTATTTTCAAAAACTCCGGGATGAGTATCAAAATCACTAAATTTCCCGGAAACAATTTGAACATTTGCCTCTGCTGCATTACTGTCGTTAACACCGGCAGCAGCCATTGCTACATTGTTTATCTCAGTCGAAAATACTGCAAGAGTTCCTGTAAAAGTTTTCCTTATTTTAATACCAAAAAGATTATGCCCAAGCACACGAGCTTCGGCAGTTGCAGTAGATGCCAACATAACATAATCAGTACGTCCGGTTAAAAAACCTATTGTTTGAGAACAATCTCCAACAGCACATATATCTTTGATTATTGTACGTTCATAATTATCTACTATTATTGCTCCAACTTTATTTACCTCCAACCCTGCTTTTTTTGCTAAATCCGTATTCGGTTTGTAGCCGATAGCCATAATTACTGCATCACAATTAATCTCTTTACCGGTATTTAATAAAACAGATGAAACGGTTCCGTTATTTCCTATTACTTTTTCAACCCGTACAGATGTGTGTATGTTTACATCTGTTCCTGCAAGAGCTTCGGTAGCAATTTGACTAAGTTCTTTTGAAAATGCTTTTGAAAAACAATATTGCTCACTTTCAATTAATGTTACATTCTTTTCGGGATACAGAGCAAGTTGTTCTGCAACCTCAGCACCAATAAAACCACCACCTATAACTATAATATTTTTTTTAGTTTTTAATTTTTCGAGCATATTTTTTATATAATTGTAACTCTTTTTTATATAAAAAACATTTTCAAGATCGTAGCCCGGAATAAAATCAGGAACGATAACTTTAGATCCTGTTGCAAAAACTAATTTTTCGAAACCGTATTCTTTTCCCGACTTTGTAATTAATGATTTATTTAAAAAATCAATATCAACAACACTATCTGTTTGTACCTCTCCTCCCAAATCAACAAATGGTTTTGGCCCCATTACATTTTTTTCAACAGAATCAAGTTTATAAAAAACATAAGGAATTCCGCATGGAACCAATCCTTTATCTTCCTCCTTAAATATTAACATTGATTTTTCGGGATGCCTTTTTTTTGCAGTTACACCTGTTATGATTCCGGCAGGACCGGCACCAATTATTATTACATCATATTTTTTCATGATTAAAATTCTTTCAATTCATTATTTTTATACGCATTATATGCTTCTTTTGCAGTCATTTCTCCTGCACCTATATAAATTTTCATTCCTGCTTTTTCAAGAACTGTGGCAGCATTTCCACCGGGACCATTTCCTGTAATTAATACATCAGGATTTAGCTCAAATAATTTTTGTGCAGTTTTAGGACCGGCTCCATGAGCTTCACCCTCTATTTCTCTGTTATCAAAATTTGTAAGTTCCTTTTTTTCTTCATCATAAATTAATATGAATTCAGTTCTTCCAAAACGTGGATCCATCATCGAATCCCATTCTGTTTCTTTTGTTGTAAATGCTATTTTCATTTTTCTGTTATATTATTTATTAAATTTTTATTTATAATTATAGTAAATCTCTATAATAAAGTGCATTATTGGAATGATGGAATAATGGAATTGTGGAATGATGAGCCTGCTCCGAAAAGCATTTTTTAGCCACGAAAGCACAAAATCACCAAATCCCACCAAAGCCAATCAATTGACAATATTTGTTTTGTGGGTTTTTGTGTATTGGTGTTTTCGTGGCATTTTGTGTTTTTTCTTTCCATTATTCAATCACTCCACTTTTCCACTCTTCCATCAACTCACAAATTCCTTTACTTTCTCCCAACTACTTGCAACCAATTCACTCAATTCGTTTTTATCATACTCAACAATAGTTTGCCCAATAGTCATTGCTTTTGTAAAGTTTTCGTTATAAGGCAAATTTGTTAGATGAACAATATTTTCTTTGTCAAGAAATTCTACTATTTCTTCAGTAACTTTTTTATTGATGTCAAATTTATTAATAATACATCCTGCTTTAATCTTGAATTTTTTTACTAATTCATAAACTCTTTTTAAATCGTGCAAACCAGAAACACTCGGCTCAGTTACCAAAACTACAAAATTTGCTCCTGAAAGCGATGACACAACCGGGCATCCAATTCCCGGAGAACCATCAACCACAATAAAATCTTTTTTATTTTCTTCGGCAATTTTTTTTGCTTCATTTTTGACTTTAGCAACCAGTTTTCCTGAGTTATCTGCTCCAATACCAAGTTTGGCATGTGCCATTATATTGCCAACTTTTGTAGTTGAAATATAGCTTTTGCCAACATTCAAACTTTCGTTTGTTATTGCATCTGTCGGGCAAACACGGGCACAATATCCACAGCCTTCGCAACTTAGAGGATCAACAATATATTGATTTTTTATTATCGGAATTGCATCGAAACGACAAACATCGGCACACTTACCACAACTAATACATTTATCCTGATCGATTTTGGCAAGCTCGCCACTATAAAAATCCTCTGATATTTTAAAATCCGGTTTCATCAACAGGTGCATATCGGCAGCATCAACATCACAGTCTGCTACAACAATATCCTTCCCGCCAAGGTATGCATAAGATGCTGTAATTGAAGTTTTACCTGTTCCACCTTTTCCCGAAATTATTACTATTTCTTTCATTT
>JAIORY010000240.1 GCA_021107915.1 Bacteroidales bacterium
TTAAATTTATAAATATATTTTACAAGATGAAAACCTGTAATATAGAACAAAACAAACAAAATTGTAATTGCACATATCCTTGTTCGAAAAAGGGGATTTGTTGTGAATGTTTAAATTATCATAGAGGTATGGGTGAATTACCTGCTTGTTATTTTCCTGATGATATCGAAGCCGGATACGATCGTTCTATAGAGAATTTTATTAGAATATATCAGCAGCGTGGAGGTGGTTATTTGAATTAAATTTATAGCATGTTGAGACGCACGGTTTGTTGAGACGCACGGCCGTATGTCTCTATCTGATTTCTAATTCCTCTTTTTTAAATCTCTCAAGTGCTTTTATAAGGTCTTCTTCAGGAAGGATAAAATTATTGCTTTCCCAAAAGTCAATATTATATTTTGAATTCTGATCGCTGAAAATTTTATTTGTTTTTAGTGTTTCGGATGATGAGAATCTATAAGGATTAATATTATTAATATCAGTAGTTACCATTTCAAATGTGGTTTCGTAAATGGAACTCAAGAGTTTGCGCTTTTTCTTTACTCTGAATTTTAAACTTCCTTTTACATGATTAATAAAATATTTCCCGTCTGATTCTTTATACGAAACATCATATTTTACTTCATCTGGAATGGCTTTTACTCCTTTACTGGTTTTTAGTACGAAAGAGCTTTTTAAATTTCTAATGGATTTTTGGGTGTATCCAAATACGATTTTTAAAAATGCAAGTGAATTCACTTCTATACAAATTTCTCCTTCAAAAGCAGGAATTGTTTTATGTGATTTTGGTGAAAACTTAATTAAATATGCAAGTTTGCCATCAATAATAAGCATATCCTGTATTTTGTATTTATACAAATTCATTCCCTGCTGTTCAATAAATTCCATTGAGTTTTTTACAATATCTAATTGAAGACTTGTTCTTAACCCGCCTTTCAATTTAAATAAAACTGTGTCGTTTGGGTTGATGTTTGTGAAGTTTCGTAATTTTAATAATTTGATTTGATCCTTGTATAAAGTAGGTCTTAAAGGACATTTGTAAAGATTCAAAATCCCTTCGGTATATATCATGTATTTATTATTCTGTTTTACGGTTTCCCGATAAAATGCCCGTAAAATATAGGGATCTATAAAATAATTGGTCTTTGTGTTTTGAATGGCTTTTCTAATCAAATTTTCAGGAATAGAATTCCTAATAACTATCTCTGGTAAGGAAACGGTTTTTGGTTCCATCTGAAAAATTTTATTTTTGTGCATTTTACTTATTGGAAATAAGTAGTTTTGATAACCGATATGAGTTATAACAAGTGTATCATTCAAAAATTTCTGATTGATTTTTAAAATAAAATCCCCGTCATTATTACTGATAGTACCAATAGTTCTATTTAAAATCCCAATTGATGAATATGATAATATTTCTCCATTTTTTATATCTGTGATTTTACCTGTAATGATTTTTATGTTATCCGAAGTAGGGGAGTTTGCTGATGAATTATTTTTTTTCCCGTAAACAACTAATTGCTTGTTTACTATTTTATAATTTAAACATGGATTATTGAAAAGACTGTCGAGGATAATACTTAGAGGAATAAAGTTGAATTGCGCATTTATAATTTTTTGATTTGTAGCAAATTCCGAGTTATAAGTAAAGTTTAAGTCTATTATATCTTCTAAAACATGTAAGGCTGAGTCAAGAGAAATATTATTAAAATTGACTGATGTTAATTGAAATAATTGATTCTCCTGTGCTGTTAGATTAACAGAAAAAATGCTGAAAAAAAGAAATCCAAATAAAACTGTTTTCTTCAAAATATTTTTTATTAGTTTTTACTTGATAAAACTATTCCATTATTGATATTTTCAGACTTTAAATCAAAAGTAAGGCAAATTGACTCAATTATTGTTTCCAGTTTAATGTTGTCAAACTTTGATGTTAATTGCAAGTCTTTAATTGAATCAGAATCAATTATAATATTTATCATATAAGTTCGATTCAAGACAAATATAACATCTTTAAGCTTTGTATTTCTAAAGTCAAGTCTTTTTGTTTTCCACGATAAGTAATTATCATCGCTAAGAGTTAGTTTCTGAATATTATTATCCTTAAGCCTGGCATAATCACCTTTTTTCAAAACAACAGTATTTTCATTTTGCCTTGAAGCTAAACTTACTTTTCCGGTTTCAACCAAAACTTCAACAAATTCATTATTTTCGGGAGCAAGTACATTAAATGAAGTTCCCATAACCTTGATCTCGGCATTACCGGTTTCGATAATAAATGCTTTGTCAGGATTTTTTGCAATTTCAAAAAATGCTTCTCCAATTAATTTTACTTTTCTTATTTTTTTATTGAATGATTTTGTGTATTTCAATTTGCTATTTGCATTCAGGTAAACTATTGATCCATCAGCCAGTATAACTTTAGTTTGATTGAATTCGGTTTGAGTTATTTGCTCTGCCGGATTAACAAACTGAGTTATTCCCCACACAAAGCCTAAAAGAATAATTATTCCGGCTGCAATTTTAAAAGCAAAGTTGAAATTAAATTTTCTGTTAACTGAAAATTCCTGAGTTTGCTCTTCCTCATTTATTTTTGAAAATACATTTAACCATGCTTTATCTGTTTTTTCGCTATACATGTTTTTTGTAGAATCAACTCTTTTAATATCTTTCTTCATTTTATTTAATAATACTTTTTTATCAGATTTGTGTGCCCAGTTTTCAATAGATCGGATTTCCTCCTTGTCTGTATCTCCGGAGAAATATCTGGTGATCTTTTCCCAATATGTTAGATTTTTATCATTCATCTCGTTTCTGTTTTTTATTTCGCAATTTTTCCATACTTCAATTATTGAGTTTCCTCCGAAAAGTAATATTAGCCACTAAGACTCAAAAACTCAAAGAATTCACAAAGGCAATTATATTGATTGCGCATTCTTTGTGTATCTTCGTGTCTTTGTGTCTTTGTGGCATTTTTTTTATTTT
>JAIORY010000176.1 GCA_021107915.1 Bacteroidales bacterium
GGGAAATAAGGGAATAACTTATATGTTCTTTTATGTCTTATATGGTTCAAAAAAATAAACCATAAAAGGCATATAAGGACATAAAAGGAAATAGGGAAATAAAATAGCAATTATAATAAATGGTACTACCACGAATTTAGTGGAATATTGGCAAATGCGAAATTTAAGTACTTTTGCAAAAGTTTTTTCGATGCATCATAAAAATAATGAAAGACATTTTAACCTTAAAAATCAAAATTAAAGGACTTGTGCAAGGAGTTGGGTTTCGTCCGTTTATTTACCGAATCGCAGTAAAAAATAATCTTTACGGATGGGTTGACAATCGAAATGATGGTGTATATATAAATATTGAAGGCAATCAAAATAATCTGAATAATTTCCTTGTCGGGATAAAAATGGAAGCTCCGCCTGCTTCAAATATTATTTCCATAAATTCTGAAGAAATTCCATTTGCAGGATTTAAAAATTTCAGAATTATTAAAAGCAAAAATACTTCTAATAAGATTACTGATATAAGCCCTGATATTGCAGTTTGTGATGATTGTCTGAATGATATGAAAGTTCAGGAAAACAGAATTGATTATCCATTTATTAATTGTACAAATTGCGGACCCCGTTTTACAATTATCAAAGACCTTCCTTACGACAGAGAACAAACTACAATGAAACCTTTTGTAATGTGCGATGATTGCAAAAGCGAATACAAAAATGTTTCGGACAGGCGTTTTCATGCACAACCGGTAGCTTGCTCCATTTGTGGACCGGAATATGAATTGATTTATGATGGAAAAAAAATTAATAATTTCCACGACATTCTTAAAATCACAGTCCACCTCATCGAAGAAGGAAAAATTATTGCAATGAAAGGGCTGGGTGGGTTTCATATCGCCTGCGATGCCCAAAACGAAACAACTGTTAATCGTTTAAGAGAACTTAAAAACCGTGACGGAAAGCCATTTGCAGTTATGTTTTCCGACATCAATAAATTAAAAGAATATACAGAAGTTGATAAAACTACTGAAGAAAGAATTTTATCGTGGCAACGACCAATTTTATTAATACCAAAAAAGAAAAAACTTGCAAAAAGTGTTTGTGTAGGATTTCAAACTATTGGCGCAATGCTTCCGTACATGCCGTTTCATTATCTTCTTTTCGAGAAACTAAAACTTCCTGCAATAGTTCTTACAAGCGGAAATCTTTCGGAAGAACCAATTATTATTGATAATAAAACTGCTAAAAACGAATTATCAAAAATATCAGATGCTTTGTTAGTTTATAATCGCGATATTTACAACAGAACTGATGATTCTGTTGCCATGATCGTAAATGATAAAGAAAGGATAATCCGGCGTTCGAGGGGATATACTCCTTCTCCAATTAACTTGAATCTGAATGTGGACGGGATACTTGCCACAGGAGCTGAACTTGTCAATTGCTTTTGTATCGGCAAAGGAAAACAGGCAATTTTAAGTCAACATATCGGCGATCTAAAAAATATAGAAACTCTTGATTTTTACACACAAACCATTGATCAGTTTAAAAAACTTTTCAGGATGAAACCTGAGTTGATCGTTTGCGATTTGCATCCTGATTATTTATCAAGTAAATATGCCGATGAGCAAAACCAGACAATTGTCAGGGTTCAGCATCATCACGCCCACATAGCTTCGTGTATGGCTGAACATAATCTTGACGAAAAAGTTATTGGAATTGCATTTGACGGGATTGGTTTGGGTGATGATAATAAAATTTGGGGAGGCGAGTTTTTTGTTTGTGATTTGAATGATTACGAACGAATAAATCATTTTGAATATATTCCAATGCCCGGCGGCGACAAAGCAACAAAGAATCCCTGGCGTATGGCGGTTTCTTATTTGTATTCTTATTTTGGTGAAGATTTTAAAAACTTTGAGCTTGATTTCCTTAAAAATATTAATGGTGATGAACTCGATTTACTAATTTCAATAATAGAAAAAAACATTAACTGTCCGTTAACTTCAAGTGCCGGAAGATTATTTGATGCCGTTTCGGCCTTAACGGGACTTTGCACTCATTCATCATTTCATGCTGAGGCACCAATGAGGCTCGAAGCTGCAATAAATCACAATAATAATGATAGTTACAATTTCGATATTGGAGAATATATCTCAATGAAAAAGACTTTTATTGAAATAATCAATGACTTGAAAAACAATATTCCTGTATCAAAAATTTCGGCAAAATTCCATAATACAATCATTAATATTATTTTTGCAATCGTTTTTGAAACAAGCGAAAAATATAAAATAAATAAAGTCGTTCTTTCCGGTGGGAGTTTCCAGAATCGATATATGCTGGAAAGAATTGAAAAGCTGCTGACAGCAAAAGGATTTGAAGTTTTCTCTCACAGCAAAACACCCTCAAATGATGGAGGAATTGCTTTGGGACAATTGGCAATAGCTGCAAAGAGGAAAGAATTAAAGAAGTGACTAAAATGACTGAAATGACTGAAATGACTGAAATTTAAAATGATTATATTAATCAATTATACACTTACGCATTTAATCATTTACGCATTCCCACTATAATAACAGTTGAACTAAAAAATATATATAACTTAAAATAATAAAAAATGTGTTTAAGTATTCCGGCAAAAGTAGAATCCATTGATGGTGATATGGCACTTGTAAGTGTTGGTGGCAGTAAATACAACGCCAGCCTCCAAATGCTCGATGATGTACAAGTAGGTGATTACATCCTTTTACATACAGGCTTTGCTATTCAAAAAATAAGTAAAGAAGATGCTGAAGAAACCCTGAAAATTTTTGAAGAATTTGATGATTTGAATAAAGAATTAGACGAAGAAGAAAAAGAAACAGGGGAAAGGATTGTATAAATTTTCGATTTATGATTTTAGATTTTGGGTTTAACTAAAAGTAAATTCAGAAGAATGTAAAATTTCCAATTTCCATACATGGATTTAGTAAAATGTAATCAG
>JAIORY010000091.1 GCA_021107915.1 Bacteroidales bacterium
ATGCAATATGTAAATCCAAAAAAATCACTTGGTCAGCATTTTCTGAAAGATGAAAATATTGCTCAAAAAATAGTTGGTTCTTTAACAGGAAGAACATCAAATATTCTGGAGATAGGACCGGGCATGGGAGTATTGTCAAAATATTTAATTTCAAATCCAAAACTAAACATACACTTAATTGAAACTGACCGAGAATCGGTCGCTTATCTTAAAGAAAATTATCCTGAAATTGAAGATCAAATCACTAAAGCCGATTTCCTGAAATTTGATCTTAAAGAAATATTTACTACTCCTTTTTCAATAATCGGGAATTTTCCTTATAATATTTCCAGTCAGATATTTTTTAAAGTTCTTGAATACAACAAACAAATTCCTGAGGTTGTCGGCATGATACAAAAAGAAGTTGCAGTAAGAATCGCCTCACCTCCGGGAAATAAACAATATGGGATTTTAAGTGTCCTGCTTCAGGCGTTTTATAATATTGAATTATTGTTTTCGGTAAGTAACAATGTATTTGTGCCACCTCCAAATGTTCAATCTGCAGTTATCAGATTAACAAGAAATAATACCACTAATCTTGAATGTGATGAGAAATTATTTTTTAAAGTTGTGAAGGCAGGCTTTAACCAACGTCGTAAAACATTGCGGAATGCATTAAGTTCGCTTCATGACAAACATGCTTTTTCGGATGAAATTTTTAATAAAAGAGCTGAGCAATTGAGTGTTGAGGATTTTGTTAGATTGACGAATATTATTGGAGAATACCGTAGTACGGCTTGAAGTCATGCTACGGTATTCTCGCTGACAAGGCAAAAGCAAAAAGCCGGAGCACGACTTGGAGTCGTACTCCGATTTTCTGCTTTTAAAAATTTTTAATATTTTTGCCTTATGAATAATAAACTTAAATTTTTGTTTCAACCTAAAACACATTGGTTTCTTTATATTCTTCTATTAATTTTAACTCCTTTTTTACTTCTTCAAAATTACCTGCAATCATTTATTGGTCAAATGTCTGTACAAGCATTTGAGGTTTTTAATATTAATTTCCCATATACTGTAGCAATTGCATTAATTATTGTTATCGCATTAATAATATTTTTATGGAAAAAATTTACCTCCATTAGGCTAATCGGTTGGGGAGTAATTCTGCTTTTATTCTGGATTGGACAAAAATCAACAGACTATTATTTTAATCATGATTTTTATGAACTTCAATACAACTGGCACTATTTTGCATACGGCATTTTTGCCTATTTAAATTACAGAAGATTAAGCGTAAAAAAAGTCTCGCCCCAAAAATTAATTCTTAATATTTATATTTATGCTATTTGTATTTCTACTTTCGATGAAGCCATTCAGATACCATTATCAAACAGGATTTTCGATCTCGGAGATATTGCAAAAGATTTATGGGGTACTATCATTGGTTTAGTTTTTATTTTTTTTATTCTGGAAAATGGAAAAATATTAAAAAACGGATGGAAAATAAGACAGAAAAAGACAAAAGATTATATACAAAATCCTTTATCATTATTTCTGTTAGAAATTGTATTTGCTTATATTTTAATGTTTATCTCATCCATCTTAACTGATACCAAATATTTGTTTCCGGCAATTTTTATTTCAATTTTAATATTTTTACTTTTCTTTTTTATCTTTCATCTTTCACAAAAAAAACTATATCGCTACATATTCCTAACACTATTTATTTCACTAATTGGTGTTCAGGGAATTTATTTTTTCAAATACAAAAACCAAAACATAATTTACAATAATAACAGATTGTTAATTTACAAAGGAATACCAATTTATTATTTTGATTTATTAATTCATCCTGACGGAATGTTTCGCCTTGTTGACAAAAAAGAGACCTTTAATAAAAGAGATTTGCAAAAATTCATGAATCTTTCTGAAAACATTTTAATTATTGGCAGTGGTGAAAATAATACCGGTGGAAGAGGATTTCCTAAAGACACAGAATCGCAATTTATTTATAATAATATAACTAATAGTGGACTACAAATAATAAAACTTGAAAATAAGGAAGCGTGTAAGAAGTTCAATCAACTTAGAGATGAAGGGAAAAAACCCACATTAATATTACATAACGATTAATATGGAATCAATTACAAATAAAATAATCACTTTCTCAATTTTATCAATATGGGCAATATTGATTTGCATGGGGATTTTTACACTTATTAGTCCTGCATGGCTCGAAAAAATATCAGACCCGGGAAAAAATGTTGAAGCAACAATGTTAAAAGATTTAGGTGATGGTTTTCTTAAAAACCATCAATATCAACAAGCAATAACACAATACACTTTTGTATTAAAAATTATTCCTGATATGAAAAGTGCTATTGCAAATCTCGCCGTAGCTTACCAAAAAACAGGGAAATATAAAAATGCTATAATTTCGCTTAATTATTTACTTAAGAAAGATCCTGAATATCCAAACATAATTTATTATAATCTCGCCGAGATATATGAAAAATTGGAGCAACCTAAAAAAGCAATTCACAATTATCTTCTCGCTTCAGAAACTGCACCATTCCCGGCAATATCATACCAAAAAGCAGGAAAATTATTAATGGATCAAAAAAAATACAATAAAGCTATTGAGTATTTTAATGATGCAATAAATAGCAGTTTAACTATTGAAAATGCTTACAAAGGGATGCTTATACGCGACAAAGAATCATATAATGATGATCCTGAAATTTATAATAATTTTTTAAAGCTTATTGAAACAGAGAGTTATACGAAAAATTTGAAAGTATATGATGAAAGTATTTTCGATGAAATGTTAAAACATAATGTATCTTTTTCAAAAACTTATAATAATATTGGATTTTGTCTTGCCATGAAAAAGGAATACAAAGCTGCAATTTCTAATTTCAATCAGGCTCTTGAAATTTATCCCGGATTAATTGATGCGCAAAACAATATTAAAGCTGTTGAGAAATTGATGG
>JAIORY010000080.1 GCA_021107915.1 Bacteroidales bacterium
CTAATGTTTCGAGAAGAGTTAGGAGGGTATATTTTCAGGAATAGGGTTTTGATTTTTGATTTTTGATTTATGATTTATGATTTAACTTGAAACTTGAAACCCAAAATCCAAGACCTGAAACTCAAAACCCGAAACCCGAAACCCAAAACCCACAGTAAAACATCTCCTTCCCTATTTAATAATTTTCTGTTTTCAATGAAATATTAATTATTAGTTGAATAACTGTAAATATCTATCCTAAAACTAATAAAATTATTATTTTTGACATATCATTAATTATAACATAAACCTAAACAAAAGAAAATGAAATCATTAATAACAGTTTACCTGATTATTGTTATCTTATTATTTGCTAATGTTTCGATATTTGCACAAAACACTAACAATAAAAATCACACATTTCTTGATAAACAAACAACAACTTATGCAGTAGTTGTCAGACAATCAACTTATGACGATCCTGACTGGCAGGCAGTAACCGATTCGCTTGTAGCAAAATATCAGGGTCAATTATTTATTTGGAGTAGTACACTTTATGATGTACAGGATGCTGTTGCTGCTTATCAGCCAACTTACGTTGGTTTTGTATGTACTCTCTCAAATGCCTCATCAGCATTTATCCTTGGTTATGTTTGGAACTTTATAAGAGGATTGGATGATGATGAATATTGCGATGCCATCTGGGGAATCATAACCGGCTATAGTGCAGACGATGCTATGAATCTTGTTACCGGAACCGGATCATCTGGATTTGAGATAAAAACCGTGCTTGGAGGAACAACCTCCTGCGATTTAGTTTATTACACACAAGGTATTGGAACAAGCGAATGCACTTATGGCAGTTATTACGTCAAGCATCCCGATTCTTCTGGAACAACAGCTTATACCGATGGACCAACCGACAGAACCAATTGGCTCGTTACCATGATTAATGAAGGAATAGATATTTTTGATTACGACCCTGTGGATATTTTCTACACAAGTGGTCATGGTAATTATAATGTATGGCAAATGCATTATCCCGACCCTGATCTTGAAGGATTTTTTCGCTCAAGTGCAGGACAAGTTTATGGAGATCCACACAGCGGAGCTGATACAAACATAAATTCAACTCATCCTAAAATATATTTTGGACTGGGTAATTGTAAAATCGGCAAAATTTCAGGTGGTAGTTCTATGGCTCCGTCATGGATTCACAGCGGAGGAGCACACCAATATACAGGTTATGTTATTAATGAAGGTTCCGGTTCTCATCAGCATGGAGGAACTAAAGCATATTTTTATAAAGTCGCAAGAAATTATACTTGGGCAGAATCATTCTTTCTTGCTAATCAAGCTCTGAAATTTGATATATTAAATAACACTCCCGGAACCGACCCTCCCGACCTGAATGGCTCGGCTCTTTACGGTGACCCAGCATTACAGGTAAAAATGTCTAATGAAGGTGTTTTTAGAGAACCCCTTTTTACAAGCAACCTGACAATAAATGAAGGAATTGACAAGGATACCATTACTTATAAAATTACTATGAACAGGGAAGGTTCACCCGGATTTAACGGTAAATGGGGCGAACGTCATCCTGCAACAATCCTTCCTTTCCGTGCCGAAAATATTGAAATCCTTTATACCGATGCTATTGAAACTGTTGTTGAAGATAACTTTGTCCTTATGTATATTTGGTATCAGGGCGAACCAACTTTAGCAGAAGGAGAAACGAGAGAAGTAACATTTCTTTGCAACCAGCTTTATACAAACATTGAAGAACCTGTTATTAATGAATCACAAGACATTAATGTTGAGCTTTATCAAAACGTTCCCAATCCTTTTAACCGCTTATCTGTTATTAGTTATAAATTATTAGTTCCCGAAAAGGTAACATTAAAAGTATATAATATGTTAGGGCATGAAGTTGCTACACTGATTAATGAACAAAAGCAAACCGGAGAATATAAAGTCGAATTTGATGGTAGCGGATTAAGCGAAGGTATTTATTTCTATCGTCTATCCGCCGGAGATCAATCGCTTGTTAAGAAGATGGTTTTGATGGAATAATTTATGAGTATTGTAAAAACAGAAATTATATATCTAAGTTAGTGGCAAGCTGAAAAAGCAGAAAATTGAATCAATAACAAAAACGATTAAGATGACAGAAGAAATCGGTTTAAAAAGACCCAGATGGTTGAAAATCTTAATAGGAATCCTTTCTGCTTGGGTTGCGTTTATATTATCGATGATAGTCTTGCTGGCAATCACTTTGATGATCCAAAATTTTTTAAATGACATAGTAATAGAAGATACTTCAGCGATTATTTTATTATTACTTGGTACTTCGATTTCAGCTTATGTAGTATTTAGATTTACAAAATGGCAGACGAAGTTCCTTGATAAAAGAGATGCGAAAACATTTTATGTGGTTTTAACCATTTTAATCATAATAACTATAATGACTTTACCGATACCTATGACTTATATAATTTTCTAAAAAAGGTTAAATTAGAAATTAGAAAATACAGATAAATGAGTAAAACAGCCAGCCACAAAAGCTATACCCAATAAGGGTTTAAAAGCAAAATTGAGAGTAAATGCAAATAATAAAAATTAGTAATAAATTGAATATTGAACATCGATTAACGAATAATGATTTAAGAAGTTGATTAAGTATGAAAGTTTCGGATTTCGTAAATAACATATTTTCAAAACAATACGATTCTAATAATAATTATTTTGTAAGAAATAATTAGAAATAACAGATAGCAAATCAAATATTTACAAATATAATTACAAAAATGTAGAAAAAATACAATTATTAAGACAACACCACAATTTATTGTGGTGCAATAAAATACAATCTTTCATCCTAACCGTTTTAACGGTTTTTTTAATAAAGAAATCGTTAAAACGATTATTTACAAAGGTTTATATTATTTGGTTCACCACAATAAATTGTGGTGTTGTCTCAAAATAAATCT
>JAIORY010000185.1 GCA_021107915.1 Bacteroidales bacterium
TTACTTCGAGTATTTTTTATAGCTTTGCACAAATTAAAAAAAATCAATAAAAATTTATAATTTCATTATGGCAAAAGTAAGAGGAGCTATAGTAGTTGACATCGAAAAATGCAAAGGTTGTGAAGTTTGCGTTGGTGCATGTCCAACTGATGTTATAGGAATGTCAACAGCAGTAAATGCTAAAGGGTATCATTATGCGTATATGAAAAATCCCGAAGCTTGCACCGGTTGCACAAATTGTGCTATCGTATGTCCTGACGGTGTAATTACAGTTTACAGAAAAAAAATGGACAAATAAATTACAAACAAAAAAAATTCATAAATAATATGGGTGAATTAAAATTAATGAAAGGTAATGAGGCAATAGCCGAAGCAGCTATCCGCATGGGAGCTGATGCTTACTTTGGTTATCCTATCACACCTCAATCGGAAGTATTAGAATACTTTATGGCTGAGAAACCATACGAAAAAACAGGCATGGTAATAATTCAGGCAGAAAGCGAAATAGCTGCTATTAACATGGTTTACGGAGCAGCTGCAACAGGCAAAAGAGCTATGACTTCATCATCAAGTCCCGGTATCAGTCTTAAACAAGAAGGATTAACATACATGGCAGGAGCAGAACTTCCTTGTCTTGTGGTTAATGTTGTTCGTGGAGGACCTGGTTTGGGAACTATTCAACCGGCACAGTCCGATTATTTTCAAGCAACAAAAGGTGGTGGACATGGCGATTATAATTTATTAGTATTGGCACCTGCCTCTGTTCAGGAAATGGCTGATTTTGTTGAATTAGGTTTTGAACTTGCATTCAAATATCGTAACCCTGTTATGATCTTGTCGGATGGTGTAATCGGGCAAATGATGGAAAAAGTTGAATTTTCTGAGCAAAAACTCAGAATGGCTGATGAAGATATAATTAAAAACTATCCATGGGCAACCACTGGAAGACCTTCTACAAGAGAAAGAAATATTATTACTTCTCTCGATCTTGATTCAGCTCGCCAGGAAAGACATAATCATAAACTTCAGAAAAAATATCAACAAATGCGTGATACTGAAGTTAGATTTGAAAAAATTGAATGTGATGACGCTGAATATCTTTTAATTGCTTATGGTTCAAGTGCCAGAATAGCTCAAAAAGTTGTTCAGTTATGCAGAGCCAAAGGACATAAAGTCGGACTCCTTCGTCCAATCACTCTTTTCCCTTTCCCTGTTGATGAGATAAATAAATTAGCTGATCAGGTAAAATTAATGTTAACTCTTGAATTAAGTGCCGGACAAATGATAGAAGATGTAAAACTTGCAGTTAATGGAAAAGTTAAAGTTGAACATTACGGAAGAATGGGAGGAATGATATATTCTCCTACGGAAATTGTTGAAGTTATAGAACAAAAAATTATAGGAGGATAAAATATGAAAGACGAGATATTAAACGAAATAATAAGTCCCGAAAATCAGGTTTATGTAAAAACCAAACTAATGACCGACAAGGTTTTGAGCTATTGTCCGGGATGTGGTCATGGTACTGCTCATCGTATTCTTATGGAGCTTGTTGATGAAATGGGCTTGCAAGAAAATACAATTGGAGTTGCTCCTGTAGGATGTTCTGTTCTTGCTTATGAATTTATGAATATTGACATGCAACAGGCAGCTCACGGAAGAGCACCTGCAGTTGCTACCGGAATTAAAAGAACATGGCCTAATAAGTTTGTTTTTACTTATCAGGGCGATGGTGACCTTGCTGCTATTGGTACTGCTGAAACTATTCATGCATGTAACCGTGGTGAAGATATTCTTATAGTTTTTATTAATAACGGAATATACGGAATGACAGGTGGTCAAATGGCACCCACTACCCTTCCGGGAATGAAATCTTCAACTTCTCCCTTTGGACGTGATACTAAAATTATGGGTAATCCATTATTGATTACTGAACTTGTTGCACAACTTCCCGGTGTTTATTCTGTTTCTCGCCATGCGGTTCACGATCCTGCTCATGTTAGAAGAACTAAGAGAGCATTAAAAAAAGCTATCGAAAATCAAATAAATGGTGTTGGCGGTGTTAATTTTGTTGAAATTGTTTCTAACTGCAATTCAGGATGGAAAATGACACCTGTTAAATCTAATGAGTGGATGGTTGAAAATATGTTCCCGTTTTATAAGTTGGGTGATATAAAAGTTAACGGTAAATTAATTGAAAAAGAAAAATAAAATCACATAAGATATGACTGAAGAAATTATTATAGCCGGATTTGGAGGACAAGGTGTTTTGTCTATGGGGAAAATTCTTTCCTATTCAGGAATTATGCAAAATCAGGAAGTAAGCTGGATGCCATCTTATGGCCCTGAAATGCGCGGCGGCACTGCAAATGTAACTGTTATTCTTAGTGATGAACGTGTTAGTTCTCCTATTTTAACAGAATTTGATACTGCAATTATCCTCAATCAACAATCGATGGATAAATTTGAAGAAACTGTAAAACCGGGTGGTTATTTACTTTACGACCCAAATGGTATTTCACGCCATCCCGAAAGAAAAGATATTAATATTTATAAAATTACCGGAGCAAAATTAGCTTCAGAAATGGGTAATACTAAAATATTTAATATGGTTGTTCTGGGTGCTTATCTTAAAATGAGACCTATTGTAAAGCTTGAAAATGTTATTAAAGGTCTTAAAAAATCAATTCCTGAAAGATATCACAATCTTCTTCCGTTAAACGAAGAAGCTATTAATATAGGAATGAAAAATCTTGAAGAAATATTGACTGTTTAGATAAGTCGGATTTTTTTAAATATCACAGCTACAGATTCACAGATTATTTAATTTGTGAATCTGTGGCTTTTTTATTGTTCTTATATTGCAAACAAACAACTGCAAACAACAAAAAGTCCGTTAGATAACTTGGATATTTAAATTATTTTTATACATTTGAAAAATATAATTATGAAAAATTATCTTT
>JAIORY010000139.1 GCA_021107915.1 Bacteroidales bacterium
CATTTTCTTAAATTGGAATTAGATATATCATCACAATATTTATATTTATATAGAGGAGCATTTTTATCTTGAATTAGATATGTAAGGAAAAGAGCATTCACAACAACCCAGTTTTGCTCTGCAAGATTATTTAATTCTTCAATATTTGTTTTCTTGAGTACTTTTATCGGATATATTGTTTTACTGTTTACTTCTCTTTCAAAGAAACAAGTTACAAAACTACCTAAAACAAGTTTATATCCCTTGTCAGCATATCTGTCAAGCGAATCAGTAAAATCCTCCTGATCGAAAGGAAAATAGAACTCGTATTCTTTTTTAGGGCAATTTGTTGTAGGTGGAGTATATCCGGTTCCTTTGGGAGTATAAGGTAAATCTTTAATTTTTTCAGGTTTTTCGGTAGCTGGTTTTTCGGTTTTTCCAGGCTTTTCAGTTCCGGATTCTCCGCTTGTACCTGGTTTTTTTGTACCGGATGGAAGATCAGCAAAAGTATCTATACATTCGGAAACTTTTAGATATTTACGAATAAAAAAATGCTTCTTCCCTTTAGTATCCATCACTCCAAGTCTTATAACATATCCTAAATCATCAGTTATTGAATACTTGTGTTTTACAATTTTGTTTTTTTTGCTCCAATATAAATCAGGATATTTTCTGTGTTTTCCCCAGTCAAAAAACCAGCAAAACTTTAGGCTGTCAATAGGATCTTCAAAATCAGAACTACAACTTGCATCAAATTTAAATACATCACAAGTTGTTCCCTTTTTTGGATAAACAGTAAAGCAGGCTTTTGGAGGTTTGTTTTTTGGTGGTGGGGATTTTGGATCGCATACTTTTGCTTTGGCATATCTTACATCACTTAAGCCTTCAGGATCAGTTACAGTAAGTTTTACTGTATATATTCCCGATTTACTGTATTTATGCCTTGTTGACCACATGTATGGTGGGGATCCCCATGTTCTGTCTTTTGTTAAACCTGAATTATCGTGGTATATTTTCCCTTTAGGAATATAACAGATTTCGTTATTAATTTTATAAATTGCTGATTTATTGAAGTTGATTATAGAGTCAGTTAAATAATTTAAAGAATCAGTTAAATAAATTACGGAATCATAAATGTTATTATCAGAACCGCCGGCAATGTTGTGTACATCGTAATTCCAGCAATAGGTAAGCAATTCCCAATAATACTCTTTATCTCTGCTATACATGGCTTTAAATGGAAACCAAGTACTTGTATCACCACAATCCCATTTGCGGAATGAAATTACTCCACGTGGTGGTGTGTTTTTAGCAACTTTTACACGATGTGATGTTGTATCTCTGTTTCCATCGGTATCCATTACAATAAGTTTAACAATATAAGTTCTATCCTGTTCCAGAAGTTTTTCAATAATCTTCATTTTTCTAAATTCTGAATAATTGTCTTTGTTATTTTTCCAATCCCAGTTCCAGCTCACAAGAAGTTCAGAATCCGGATCTTGATTATCATAACTTTTAAAAGGGTTAAATTTAAATAATCGATATGTAGGTTTTTTAAGGGGCTTTGGAAACGGATGATAATAATGAAACTTCGCAATAGGATTTTGTGGTTCGTCTGCATCATTTTTAATACATCTAACGGATACTCCTTTGTATGATGGATGTTTATCAAAAGTTGTATGAATGCTATTCTTTGATAAAACAATATTATATGATGTGTCTTTTGTAAATGAGTTTTCAATTGGTTCATTACTGTACGGATTGACTATCTCAGCAGTAAATTCTTCAAGTGATCTTTTGTGTTTGGTTGTGGCAAAATATGCAGCAATTTCTATTTCATTAAATGAATTATCGCCACCACCGATACCAGCCGGTAATGCGGCAAATCCACTATTGTTTGTTGTACTTGTTTCAGGAGATAACCAATAAATAGACCCTGCTTCTTTTAGTTTTTCTCCGGAAATATTCTTTCCTCCTAAATATTTTATCAACTCATCAAAATCGTTTTTTGTTGGAATATGCCATCCCTCCGGGCAAATTCCTGTGCTATCCTTTGGTGTGTATTGCATTAATTCGTCCCACTGGTATAAGCCACCGAATTTTTTACAATTTATGGGGTCATTATTGTAACAGTATTTTTCGATAGTTCCATTATTTTTCATATTATCAAATCCGATTATCATTTCACCTGCATTTAGGTTTTCTCTCATCCAGCATTGCTCTCCTATTAAAACCGTATTATATGTTTCTTCCAAATATTCTATTGAAGTAATATCAGGACAAGGAGTAAAGTTTTCTATTAGTACTTGCATAGTGGTATCATGTGTAGAACCATCAGTATCCATTACTTCCATTTTAATAGTGGAAATTCCATTGGATAGAAACTTGTGTTTTGCATGTTTTTCTGTGCTCCATGTTTTATCCCATTTTCCGTCATTTTCCCAATCCCAACGGATTTTCAGATCGGGTGTCAGGGTTTCATTATCGTAACTATCTGATCCATCAAATTTAATAAATATTGAGGTGCTGCCGGAAGTTGGTGTAGTTGAGAAAACAGCAAGAGGTGGAGTTTTATATAAATTAATTTCCTCTAATTTCTTTACTTCATTTAATTCTCTGATAGTTGTAGCAATTGGATAAATATATTTCTTTTTGGTTTTTTTTGATAATGGTAAAAGGTTATTTACCCAACCTTGTTTTGATAGATACTGTCTGTTAACGAATTTGATTTCAATATTTCCATTTTTATAAGTTACCTGATATTTTGCCCTATTGTCAACCAGCATACTTGTATAACGATATAAACCTGATTTGGCAGTTTGGGTTTGTTTGTTATATTTATTTAATTTCTTATTATGCTTTTTAAAACCTTGATAAACAATATCCCAAGCGTAATTTCTGGAAACATTTTCAATAATTGCCGGATTTGTTTTCTGTGCATAGGATTTATTAAACAAAGTA
>JAIORY010000116.1 GCA_021107915.1 Bacteroidales bacterium
GCAATATCTCAACAAGCATCTGATAAAACAACAAGCAGGATTGACAGTCTTGAAAAGGTATTATTATCTGCAACTCCGCAAGATAAGTTGGAAATTACAATTGAAATTGCTAAGTCTTATAATCAAATATCACCTCAACAAGCAATTAATTACGGTCTCAAAGCTGTTGATCTCGCTGTAAAACTTAACGATAAAGACAAAGAAGCAACAGCATACTATTTTACCGGCATCGGATATTACTATTTACGTGAAAATGATAAAGCTTTGGATTGTTTTAATAAAACTCTAATTCTTAGGGAAGAAACAGGAAATAAAATAAAAATTGCACAATCATTAAAAGGCCTTGGTATAATACACATGAACCTGGGCAATAACAACAAGGCATTGAATTACTATTTACAATCACTGAAATTATTTAAGGAACTTGATAATAAAAATGAAACAGCGAGTGTGCAAATGGGCATTGCAAGAATATACGCAAACCTTGGTGCTTATGAAAAAGCACTGGACTTTAGTTTTGAAACAATAAAAATATTTGAATTACTTGATGATGATAGAGTAGCTAGTGTACTTATGAATACCGGAATATTTTATACTCAGTTGAAAAATTATGAAAAAGCCATTGAGTATCATAATAAAGCTTTGAAATTATTTGAAGAGAAAAAATCAAATAAAGGTATGGCAATGATTAATAATAATATTGGCATTGTTTACCAACAATTAAAAAATAATGATAAAGCTTTAGAGTATTTCCAAGAATCCCTGAAAATAGCTCAGGCAAATGATTTTCAGCTTGATATTTCAAGAGCTTTGTCAGGCATTGGGCTTATTTATGAAAACACAGGTGATTATCAAAAATCCCTGAATAATTTTCAGAAAGTACTTAAAATTGAGTTAAAAGCCGGTAATAAAACCGAAATAGCAAATATTTACAATAACATTGGAAGGGTATATTTTAAACTAAAAAAAAATAAAGAGGCAATAAATTATCTTAATAAAGGATTAGAATTATCCAAAGAAATCAATACAAAATATTTATTAAAAAATGCTTACGAGGATATTTTTAAATTTTATGCTTCAACAGGTGATTATAACAAATTTTTAGATTATTTTAATTTGTACACAGCAACACAAGATAGCATTTTTAATGAAGAAAGCAATAATAAAATTGCAGAAGCAGAAGTTCTATACGAAACTGAGAAAAAAGAAAATTCAATTAATTTGTTAACAAAAGAAAAAGAACTTCAAAGTTTACAAATAGAAAAGCAAGAATATTTCAGAAATTTTTTTATAGCCCTTTCAGTTTTGATTTTAACGTTGGCAATAATTATATACAGCAGATTCATCGTTAAAAGAAAAGCCAATAAACTTCTTGAAGAAAAAAACAATGATCTGGCAGAAAAAAATATTCAAATTGAAAATCAAAAAATAAAAATTGAAAATCAGTCAGAAAAACTTAAAGAGTTAGATGAGGCAA
This sequence comes from Bacteroidales bacterium, assembly GCA_021107915.1. GTDB lineage: Bacteria > Bacteroidota > Bacteroidia > Bacteroidales > JAIORY01 > JAIORY01. The sequence continues at coordinate 1,478 of JAIORY010000116.1, forward strand.
AATCCAGATTTTTTGCAAATATTTCACACGAATTTCGCACTCCCTTAATGCTTATCCGAGGTCCTTTGAATGATTATATTAATGATAATAAATCAAAATTATCAACGGAAGAATTCAACAACCTCAAACTATCATTGCGAAACGTAAATAATTTACAGAAGCTTATCGAACAACTTCTCGACCTTTCAAAATTAGAATCAGGAAAATTATCACTACGTGCTGCAAAAAATAATTTAATACCCTTTGTGAAACGAATTATTGATTCATTTGCTTCTGCCGGCAAATTGATTGACATTATATTTAATACTAATATTGATGAATTATTTCTGTATTTTGATGAAGAAAAATTAGAGAAGGTATTGAATAATCTTTTTTCAAATGCTTATAAATTTGTCCCTGAGGGAGGAAAAATTACAATAATGATTGATGATGACAGTACCGGAGATGATGAAAATGTATCAGGTTCATTCGTTTCAATAAAAGTAAAAGATACCGGTCCGGGAATTACAAAAGAAGATATCCCTTATATTTTTGACCGATTTTACCAGGCAGATGATTCATCGGTAAGGAAATATGAAGGCACGGGAATAGGTCTTGCTCTAACAAAAGAATTAATTGAATTGCACGGCGGAACTATCTCGGTTGAGAGTGAAATTGGTGCCGGCACTACTTTTACAATTCAACTCCCAAAAGGAACCGACCATTTATCTCCTGATGAAATTGTTGATATTCCGGAAACGGATATTTCTTCCAAACCAAAAGAAATTAGTGAACCTGATATTTCCCCGACTCCGGAAATAATTGATGAAAGCGTAGAAATTAAAGGAAGTACTATTTTGGTTGTTGAAGATAACTTTGATATGAGAAACTATATTGTCGGGCATATTTCAAAGGATTATAATATTGTTGAAGCCGTAAACGGAAAAGAGGGATTAAGCAAAGTTTTGGAAGATATTCCTGACCTTATCATTTCCGACCTGATGATGCCCGAGATGGACGGAGTACAATTTTTAAAGGAAATAAGGAATAATAGTAAGACAAGTGATATCCCGTTTATTTTACTAACTGCCCGTGCAGGCGAACAAGACCGCATTGCAGGCTTAAAAGCAAAGGCAGATGATTATCTTACAAAACCCTTCAGCCCCGAAGAACTAAAAACCCGTATCCGAAATATTCTTGAAACAAGACAAAACTTAGAAGAAAAATTCAGCCAAAAAATCCTTTCAATTGAATTTGACAGCCCCGACCTCATTTCTGCCGATAAAGAATTTCTGCAAAGAATGCGCGACACGGTAATCGAAAATATTTCAGATTCTTCATTCAACATCAATAGTCTTATTGACAAAGCTTTTCTTAGCGAACGACAATTACGCAGAAGGATAAAAGAATTAACCGGTCTTTCCCCTCTTGAGTTTATCAGGCAAATACGTTTACTTCAG
>JAIORY010000045.1 GCA_021107915.1 Bacteroidales bacterium
CTAAAACCAAAATCAATACATAAAAAACCGGAGATAACTTTGTCAAATAAATCTTTCGATGGTTCTGATGATAGAGAAGAAAGAGCTTTTGTGGGATTTAATATTTATAGAAATAATGGAATTATTGAAGAATTATACACCGAAACCGAATATCATGACACATTAACTCAGGCTGGAGAATATACGTATTTTGTTAAAGCTATTTATGATCAATGCATGTCTGATTCTTCAAATAACGTAACAATTTCTTTATATGTTAATATTGAAAATAATGAAATATCTGATAAAATAAAAATTTATCCTAATCCAACAAATGATCATCTGATAATTGAATTAAATACCGAAGCGGCAGAAAATATGAAAGTTAAGATTTTTGATATTAATGGTTGTGTTGTAGAATCAATAATGTTAAATCCATCAACAGTTAAGAATACTATTAATTTGTCAAATCTTAATTCGGGAGTATATTTTATAAATGTTTCGAATAAAGAATTTCAGAGAACTGAAAAGTTATTAGTTTTTTAAATCTAAAAATCTCATTTATCATGAAAAAAATCCTTTTACTCAGCTTTTCGTTTTTAATGTTTATTTCGGTTTTTGCACAGAAACCGATGTTTAGTGAAAACACAGAATCAGTAAATAATTCTTCTTTATCAAATTCAAAATTGAATAATATTTTTGATGAAATTAAATATCCTCCCCGAAATGTAAGCATTGATCCAAATACAAATATTCTTAGCTGGGATAAACCGAGATTTACTTGTATAAGAGAGGATTTTAGAAGAAATCATTTTCCTCCTGATGGCTGGCAGTCTTTTGCAAACGGATCTGTTTCATGGTTTAATACTGAAGGCGGTAGTGCAGGCAATTTTATTATTCCCGAACATGATTCTCAATATGCTTGCGTAAATGATTCATTAAATAGCGGAGATAACAGCTTTCTGGTAACTCCCTTACTTCTATTGGACGAATATGAAGGATATTATCTGACTTTTGACAGTTATTACGATGGTCATGGTGAAATGGCAACAATTGAATATAGTTTGGAAAATGACATAAGCTGGCTTGTTTTAAACGAATTAGTTCCGGTAGCCGAATGGCAACATGTACAAATTGATTTGTCTGAATTCTGTGGAGATTCAGCTTTACCGATTTATATAGGCTTTCGCGGAAGACAATGGGCTATTGATAATGTTGAAGTTTCGGTAGTTTACGATTCTATTCCCAATTATCAGGCGTTTCATGTATTTCTTGATGATGCGTATGTTGCAACTACACAGGAAACTAATTATCAATTTGAAAGCATTTATTATGGTGAAGAACATAGTGTTGGTGTTGCTGCTTTATATTCTTCAGGTTTATCAGAAAGGATCACAATAGATTTTACTTCAGAGTTACTTTATCCTCCAAATAATTTATCTGGAATTACATTTGATAATGCTGTACAATTATTGTGGTATCCTCCTTTAATGCCTGATACTTCCGGCGATTTTTCACGTGCTCTCTGGGATTTGCAATTTTCTTTTCCGTTAGCAGGAAGTGGAAATGAATACGGATGCGAAACTGATGGAAATTATTTTTATACAACTCAGTCTAATGGTCCGAATTTTTATCGCTACGAAATGGATGGTACTTTTATTGGTGCTTTTACTATTCCCGGAGTATCACATATCAAAGATCTGGCTTATGATGGTGAATTTTTTTATGGAGGTTCAGCAACCCAAACTTGTTATTTAATGGATTTTGATAACGAAACTCTTGAATTAACAATAAATGCACCGGTAGCAATACGTGCTATTGCTTATGATGAAACTTGGGATGGATTCTGGGTGAATAATTGGTCGGATGATATTACACTTTTTGATAAAGATGGTATTCAGTTAAATAGTTTTTCATGTGGAAGTTATAGTAATTATTCCGGTTTTGCTTATGATGATTTTTTGTATGGGGGTCCATTTCTTTGGGGAATAAGTAGAGATTCTTCGGGAGCAATAATAGTACAAATGGAGATTGCAACAGGACAAGAAACCGGTTTTACTTTTGATGTTCATGCTGCAACAGGTGGTACTCAAACTTCTGGTGGATTATTTATTCATAATAATATTATTCCTTATAAATGGACTATCGGTGGAGTTTTGAAAAATGAATTATTGTTTGGTTTTGAATTGGCTACTCAAGTTGGAGGCGGAACAAGTATTGTACCTGCTAATCTTTTGGGTTATAATGTTTATCGTAATGATGAGTTTAGAGAATATATTGAATATGATGGAGATGATTCTACTCTTTGGTGGGATTATGATCTTTATTCCGGCTATTTTAAATATGAGGTTACAGCATTATATGATTTGGATGTTTATGGATTTCCTGGTGATACGGCTGAATCTGTTGCTGATGGGCCGGTTATTATATATATTATAATTCCTGTTATTTTACCTTTCAATGAAAGTTGGTTTTATGGAAATTTTGAAACTCAGTTGTGGGAAGTAGAATCAGGTGCATGGGTAATTGATATGGCAAATGGAAATCCGGAGCCATCTGCAAGTTTTGTAGGTGATTCTGCATTTGTTGATTATAATGCCGGTTTGATATCTGCTCAAATATATGGAATAGATATTGTTGACGGAGAGATTTTTCTGGATTTTGATTTGAAACTTGAAGATATTCAGGCAGCAGCTACCGAAAAGTTTACTATAAAAATTTGGGATGGAAATACATGGTATGATATTGAAACAATCGAAAATACAGGAAGTACCGAATGGAATGAATATCATTATAATATTACTGAATATGCAAAAGGAAATTTTTTTAAGATTGGTTTTTTTGCAAATGGTGAGAATTCTTCAAATATTGATGCATGGTTTCTTGATAATATTCATATTTGCAGAGTTT
>JAIORY010000180.1 GCA_021107915.1 Bacteroidales bacterium
GCACCATCTTCGCCAAGACTAATACCAGCATGAGATGCACAAATTTTTACATTCTTTTTAGAGTAAGCAACAGATTGACGGATTTGATCATAAACCCTTCCGGTGGCAAAATTGGCAAAGGTTCCAACAAAAGGTATCTTCCCTCCTATTGTCATGCCGGCTGCCATACTTGTCATATTTGCTTCAGCTATCCCCGACTGAAAAAACCTCTCAGGAAATTTATCTGCAAATTTATTCATCTTTAACGATCCTGTGAGATCGGCACATAATGCCACTACATCCTTATTATTTTTTCCAAGCTCATAAAGAGCATCTCCAAAACCCGAACGGGTATCTTTTGTTTCAGTATATGAGAATTTTTTCAATATAAATTATGTTTTATCAATTACTAAATAGTTTTAAATTTGTTGTTTTTCCTGAAGTTACAGTAAATGTCTTTTCGATAGTATAAAACGATCTGTCAGTATATTTTGACCTAAACACAACTTTATATGTTCCCGGCTGCAAAATCAGATTCTCCTGATAAGGATTTGAACTTTGAAAATTATAAATCCAATTCAGTTTATTTTCACTTACATGATAAAGACTTCCATAACCTTTTGTAGATTTCTTAATCACAGCAATTCCCGGCATAGGAATTTCTACGATTGTAGTTTTACTTTGAGAAATCTCCACATCATTAATATAAATTCGTGGTAAACTAAGCACTTCGATATCGTACAAACCACAGATATATTTATCTTTATTAATAAAACCCTGCACATTAAGAGTTTTCATATCATTGCTTTTTCTTACAATGCATTGAAGATTTTTTAATGAATTTAAAGTACCATCAATTTTAAGTTGAAGAAATCCTTGTGGTGCGCTGATTGGAACAACGGTATGTTTTCCCGGATTTAGTCTTACACTATCGGCAAAAACGGGTGGCACAGTATGAACTACAATATCATAAGCCAACAAAGGATCGATAACAAGAGTATCAGGAAGACCTTTACTATTCATAGTGTGCATAAAATTATGTTTTTCCAAACCCGAAAAGTTATCATAAAATGTCATATTAACATTCGTTTCGGTGGGCTTTCTTGATTCATCAAGTAAATTTATTTGGCATGAAGTTGAATTCAACGCTTGCGAAATAACCACGTCTAAAGCATTACTAAATTGTTCCTCGCTGGAAGCATCAAAATAAGTTCCAACACAATCGAATACATCTTTGAAATTTCTTCCAATTCCAATAATAAAAGGTTTTAATACAATTCCTCTTTTCTGCAAATCATTTGAAACTGCGCAAGGATCGCCATTACATTCTTCAATTCCATCAGTAATCAGTACAATAATATTTCGACAATTTGGGCGGGGTGTAAAATCGCCTCCCGCTTTTCCCAATGCAAATGCAATTGGTGTTGTCCCTCTCGGTTTTATTGATTTTAAACGATGTTTGATCCTGTCGGAATTATTCTTGGCAAAAGGAACTTCCAACTTAGTATCATTACAAACCTGTGGAGGGTATAAATGCTGATGTCCATAAACACGCAATGCAAGTTCAAGGTTATCAACATTTCGTAAACTATCAAGCAGATTTGATAATAATTTTCTGGCAATATTAATTTTTATATCACTTTGCCATCTGGCATACATACTTTGTGAAGCATCAAAAACAAATAATATTCTTGTAACAGGAATATCTTGTTTCTTTTTACTTTTCTGATGTGATTGAGCAAAAGAATTTACAGACAGCAAAATCAGAAAAGCAACAAAAAAATATTTTATTTTTAATTTCATCTTTTATATTTTTTACTGTTAGTTTATTCTCAGTTATTTATATATTAGAAAATTTGGAAATTGGAAATTGGGCAGTCAAAATGAGTTTTTCTAAATTTCAAATTTCCTATAAACTAATAATCTCCCAATGTTTCATCTAATTGTTGTAAAGCCAGAACGAGCTGTTCATCATTAGGAGCAACACCATGCCATTCGTGTGTTCCCATCATAAAATCAACACCAAAACCCATTTCGGTTTTCATAATTATCATAATAGGTTTCCCTATTTTGCTTAATTTTTTGGCTTTGTTCATGGTTTCAATAATACTGTTCATATTATTCCCATCCATAGTTAATACCTTCCAACCAAACGATTCCCATTTAGCCTCAATATCGCCAAGTGACATAACATCCTCAACAGTACCGTCAATTTGTTTTCCGTTATAATCAATTGCTGCGATAATATTATCAACTTTTTTAGCTGCAGCATAAATAGCTGCTTCCCAAACTTGCCCTTCTTCTATTTCACCATCACCCATCAAGCAATAAACCAGCTTATCGTCATTATTTAGTTTTTTAGTTTGTGCCACTCCAAGAGCTACTGACAAACCCTGTCCTAACGAACCACTTGCAATTCTTATCCCGGGCAGATTATCAGATACTGAAGGATGTCCCTGCAAACGAGAACCTAATTGGCGCAAAGTACACAATTCTTTAATATCAAAATATCCGGAACGTGCCAAAACACTATATAAAGCCGGAGCAATATGTCCGTTTGATAAAATAAAAATATCTTCGTTTTCTCCACTCATAGAAAAATTATTCGGGTTATGTTCCATTAACTTATTATATAAGGCAACCAAATAATCTGTGCAACCAAGTGAACCACCGGGATGACCCGATTTTGAACTGTTAATCATTCGTAAAATATCTCGTCTTACTTGAGTGGCAGTCATTTTTAATTTATTGTAATCGGGCATAAATATTTCTTAATTATTGTATAATATATAATTTAATTTCTATAATACTTCAAACCGAAATTCAAAAAAGCAAAACTAATCATTTATTATTAATGTCAATATTTTGATACCGCATTTTTA
>JAIORY010000169.1 GCA_021107915.1 Bacteroidales bacterium
AAATCAATAAATAAAATTATAAATAATGATAAGCAATAACTTTACTAAAAGACATAATGGCCCGAGAAAAAACGAGCTTAATAAAATGCTCGAAAAGATAGGTGTAAATTCATTAGATCAGCTTATTGACGAAACAATTCCCGGTACAATCCGAACAAATAAATCACTTGATCTTCCTGCGGGAATGAATGAGTTGGAATACATAAATCATCTTAAAGAACTTGCTTCAAAAAACAAATTGTTCAAAACATATATCGGGCAGGGATATTACAACACAATTTTGCCGGGTGTTATCCAAAGAAATGTTCTTGAAAATCCGGGTTGGTACACATCCTACACTCCATATCAGGCAGAGATTTCCCAAGGTCGTCTCGAAGCTATGCTCAACTATCAAACGATGGTTTCCAATCTTACGGGTTTACCAATTGCAAACTCTTCATTGCTTGACGAAGCAACTGCCGCTGCCGAAGCCATGATAATGTTATTTAATGGTCGCCCCAGAAAACTTGCTAAAAGTGGAGCAAACAAATTTTTTGTTGCTAACGATATTTTTCCTCAAACAATTGACGTACTTAAGACTCGAGCTATACCACTTGGCATTGATTTGGTTTTTGGCACTCATGATAAATTTGACTTTGACGAAAAAGTATTTGGTGCTATTATTCAATATCCAAATCAAAAAGGTAATATTATTGATTACTCTGCTTTCGTTGAAAAAGCTCATGAAAATGGTACTAAAGTAGCTGTTGCCGCCGATCTTCTTAGTCTTGCACTACTCACTCCTCCCGGCGAATGGGGTGCTGATGTTGTTCTGGGTTCTTCACAAAGATTTGGTATCCCCATGGGTTACGGTGGACCTCATGCAGGATATTTTGCTACAACCGAAAATTTTAAACGAAATATCCCGGGAAGGATAATCGGAATATCAAAAGACAGAAACGGAAATACTGCTTTAAGGATGGCTCTTCAAACCCGCGAGCAGCATATTAAAAGAGAAAAAGCAACTTCAAATATTTGTACTGCTCAGGCTTTGCTCGCCAGCATGGCAGGAATGTACGCAACTTATCACGGCCCTGAAGGAATTAAAGAAATTGCTGCCGACATCAATAATTTAACTGTTACCCTTGCCGGAGAAATTGAAAAATATGGCTTCAAACAATTGAATAAATATTTCTTTGACACTCTTGAAATCAGTTTGCCTGAAAATGTCGGCATAAATAATATTAAAAAACTTGCTCTCGAAAATGAAATTAATTTCAGATATACTGATAAAAACACAGTTGGTATCAGCATAGACGAAACTACCGATATTAATGACATCAAAGATATTTTAAAAGTTTTCGCTTCGGCGAATAAAAAAGAATTTATTGACTTCGATCAAGTAAAAACCAATAGTTCAATTCCTGAAAACTTAAAACGAACAACTGATTATCTGACTCATACGGTTTTTAATTCTTATCATTCGGAAACCGATATGATGAGATATTTAAAAAAGCTTGAAAACCGCGATATTTCTCTTAACCGGTCAATGATTCCCCTCGGTTCATGTACAATGAAACTAAATGCTGCTGCCGAATTATTTGCTTTAAGCTGGCCTGAATTTGCAAATATTCATCCTTATGTTCCGGTTGATCAAGCTGAAGGATATACTCAACTCATTAAAAATCTCGAAAATGATCTTTGTGAAATAACAGGTTTTGATGCAGTTTCTTTTCAACCAAACTCAGGTGCTGCCGGCGAATATGCAGGATTAATGGTAATTAGAGCTTATCATATTAATAATGGTGATACCGAAAGAAATATTTGTCTGATACCTTCATCTGCCCACGGAACTAATCCTGCAAGTGCAGTTATGGCAGGAATGAAAGTTATTGTTGTAAAATGTGATGAAAACGGAAACATCGACCTCAACGATTTAAAAGAAAAAGCTGAAGAACACAAAGCTAATTTAGCTGCTGCGATGATTACTTATCCTTCAACACATGGGGTTTTTGAAGAAGGAATACTTGATGCAATAAAAATTATTCATGAAAATGGCGGACAAGTTTACCTTGATGGTGCAAACATGAACGCACAAGTTGGACATACAAGTCCAGGATTTATAGGTGCTGATGTTTGTCATCTCAATCTTCATAAAACATTTGGAATACCTCATGGTGGTGGTGGTCCCGGAGTTGGCCCAATAGGCGTTGCAAAACATTTAATTCAGTTTTTACCAAAACATAGTTGTGTTGAAACCGGAGGAGAAAACGGAATTACTGCTGTTGCTGCCGCTCCTTTCGGGAGTGCAATGGTACTTCCAATTTCGTACGGATATGTAAAATTATTAGGAAGTGAAGGATTAACAGAAGCTACCAATTATGCAATATTAAATGCTAACTATTTAAAATCATGTCTTGAGAATCATTATAAAATTCTTTACACAGGAAAAAATAACAGAGTAGCTCACGAAATGATTTTGGATTGTAATGAGTTTCATAAAACTGCAAATATTCCTGTTATCGATATTGCAAAACGTCTGATGGATTATGGATTTCATGCTCCAACAGTAGCATTTCCTGTACACGGAACTTTAATGGTTGAACCAACCGAAAGTGAGCCACTCGCAGAAATGGATCGTTTTGTTGAAGCCATGATTTCTATCCATAATGAAATTAAAGATATTGAAAACGGAAATTGTGATAAAGAAAATAATGTTGTGAAAAACGCACCACATACAATTGAGATGGTGTGCTCAGATGAATGGAATTTTCCTTACTCAAGAAAAAAAGCAGCATTTCCGGTTGACACACTCGACAATGATAAATACTGGACTCCGGTAACTAAAATTGACGATGCTTA
>JAIORY010000398.1 GCA_021107915.1 Bacteroidales bacterium
TGTTGAACAGGATGTTTGTCGAAAACATCCTTTAGAAAGTGTTTCAATTAGTTATAAGAATTTGAGTGAGATGTTGAGCGAATAAAAAAAAATAGTACTTAAAGTGATCTATAACTTTAGGCAATTTAGGCACTCTAAACTTTAGGCACTTGTATTTTTAAAAAACTTTAAATTTATATAAATGATAAAAGTAGGATTAGTCGGTTTTGGTTTATCGGGAAAGGTTTTTCATGCTCCTTTTATTGATGCAAATCCTGATTTTGAACTTAAAAAAGTAGTTGAACGAAAACATAATAATTCACAAAAAATATATCCTTATGTAAATGTTGTTAGAGATATTTCTGATCTTTTGAGTGATAAAGAAATTGATTTGATAGTGATTACAACTCCAAATACTCTTCATTTTGAAATGGTGAAAAACTCTTTGCTGGCAGGAAAGCATGTTGTTATTGAAAAGCCTTTTACTCCAACTTCTGCGGAAGCAAAACAACTTATTGATCTGGTAAATAAAAAGAAACTGAAATTATTTGTTTATCAAAACCGGCGTTGGGATGGAGATTTTCTTACGATAAAAAAATTAATTAAAAACAATGTTCTTGGTGAATTGTATGAGTACGAAGCTCATTTCGACAGATATGCTCCCGAATTTAAAGACAATGCATGGAGAGATAAAGATATTCCGGGTAGTGGAATTTTATTCGATCTCGGTTCCCATTTAATTGATCAGGCTTTGTCATTATTTGGGCATCCTGAAAAAATTGAGGCAGATATTCAGTCTCAGCGAAAAGACAGTAAAGTGGATGATTTTTTCAGATTGATATTGAGATTTAAAAAAATAAAAGTAATTTTAACGGCCGGAATGTTGGTTGATAAAATAGGTCCAAGATTTATTTTGAAGGGAACTAAAGGTGAGTTTATAAAATATGGTATTGACCCTCAGGAAGAAGCCCTGAAAAACGGCAATATCCCGAGAGGAAAAGATTGGGGAAAAGAATCTCCAAAGTATTATGGTTCATTGAAAACAATAAAAGACGGAATTATTTCTGAAAAGAAAATCGAAACTTTAGCAGGGCGATATCAGGATTTTTATCATAATGTTTATGATGTTTTGATAAATGCTAAGGAGATGGCGGTAAAACCGGAAGAAGCTGCTGCCACAATAGAAATAATTGAAAAAGCATTTTAATCATTTTGAATTTTATTTAATAAAAAATAGAAATATGGAAAAGAAAAATAGTAATGGAATTTCAAGGAGGAAATTCATCGGGAATGTTGCAACTGCAGCAGCCGGATTAACTATCCTTCCGAATTTTGCTTTTAGTGGAGGCTTAGGTCGTTTTGCTCCCAGCGATAAATTAAATATTGCCGGTGTTGGAGTTGGCGGAATGGGTGGTACTAATATCAATAATTTGAATTCTCAGAATATTGTAGCTTTATGTGATGTTGATTGGGATTATTCGGCAGGGATTTTCAATAAATATCCTGATGTAAAAAAATTCAAGGATTATAGAAAAATGTTTGATCAGATGGGTGATCAGATAGATGCCGTGGTTATTGCAACTCCTGATCATACTCATGCAATTGTTGCAACAGAAGCAATGAGAAGAGGAAAACATGTATTTGTTCAGAAACCTTTAACTCATTCGGTTTATGAGGCGAGAGTATTAACCGAAACTGCCCGAAAATATAAAGTAGCTACTCAAATGGGTAATCAGGGAAATTCTGATGATGATATCAGACAGCTTTGTGAATTGATTTGGGATGGTGCTATTGGTGAGATAGAAGAAGTTCATGCATGGACAAACCGTCCGATATGGCCACAAGGTTTGGAAAGACCAACAGAAACTCCTCCGGTTCCTTCAACATTAGATTGGGATTTATTTATCGGACCTGCGAAATACCGTCCTTATAACCCTGCCTATACTCCATGGAACTGGCGTGCATGGTGGGATTTTGGTACCGGTGCTTTGGGCGATATGGCTTGTCATATTATGGATCCGGCTTTTAAAGCATTAAATCTTGGAAGACCAATAAGCGTGCAGGGAAGCTCAACACAGGTAAATACTGAAAGTGCACCACTTGCCTCAAAAATTATTTATGAGTTTCCGAAGCGTGAAGCTTTTAATAAAATAAAATTACCTGCCGTAAAATTAACATGGTATGATGGCGGTTTATTACCCGAAAGACCGGAAGAACTTAAAGACGGACAGATATTGGGTGACAGAAATGGCGGAGTTATTTTTGTAGGTTCAAAAGGAAAATTAATGTGTGGATGTTACGGTCGGAATCCAATATTGCTTCCCGAAGAACTTGACAAAGATTATAAACGACCACCCGAAACACTCCGAAGAGTTAAGGATGCATGGGGTGGCGGTCATGAAATGGATTGGGTAAGAGCTTGTAAAGAAAGTCCTGATAACAGATTGTTGCCAAGTTCTAATTTTGATTATGCAGGTCCTTTAACCGAAATGGTTGTTATGGGTAATCTTGCAATTCGTTTGCAAGACCTGAAAAGAAAATTACTTTGGGATGGAGAAAATATGAGAGTTACAAATATTAATGATGATGAAAAAATCAGAGTGGTTTCTTCCGATAAGTTTACTGTAATCAACGGACACCCGCATTTCGATACTCAATATGCTACAATTGATGCAAAATCCGCTTCCGAAGAGTATGTTAGACATACTTACCGTGAAGGGTGGAAGTTGTGATGATGAAATGACTAAAATACTTAAAATGACTAAAATTGTTAAATGACTAAAATTTAATAACTTAAAATTCAAAATTATGAAAAAAAATATTTTTAAAATGGTTTCATTTATCATGATGGGATTGATAAT
>JAIORY010000048.1 GCA_021107915.1 Bacteroidales bacterium
TAATAACTCAGTAATTTTTTCTGCAATCCCAGCTTAGCCCTATGAATAAGCGATTCTACAGCTGATAATGATAAGTCCATTATTTCGGCAATTTCATTATAATGAACATCATCATACTTATTTAATGTAAAAGCAATTTTTTGATTTTTTGGCAGGCTGTCAATTGCTTTGTGAAGAATAACAGAGCGTTCTTGATTTTCTAAACCGGTTTCATTATATTGAAGATTATTATCAGGGATTTCCATTTTTTTCTCATCTCCATCATTAGTATTAAAATATGAATCAATACTGCGAAGAATACTGTGCTTTTTATTTTTCCTGATAAAGTTCAGAGATTTATTAACTGCAATTCTGTATAACCAAGTAGAAAGTTTTGATTCTTTGCGGAAGCTATTTAGTGATTTAAAAATTTCAATAAATACTTCCTGAGCGATATCATTTGCATCATCAGAATTATGAACAAAACCATTACACGTATTGATTACCAACTGCTGATGCTTTTCAACAAACTCCCGAAAGGCAGTCTCATCCTGCTTGATCAAACGATTTATTATTTCAGTATCACTATTCAAAAGCAAATTATTTACATTTAAAAACTTTTCTAAATTACTTAAAAGTTTTGACACCGCTTTTTTGTAAAACTTGTGTTATTATTTTTAACAAAGTTTACAATAATAAAATAAACATCTGTTTTTTAAGTTATCTATTAACAGAGAAATGTTAGTAAAATAACACAACATTAAACAGTATATATTTCGTTACAATTAACTTTACGAAAAAATTATTTAAACATGATCCCAGGAATATTATTACAAGCAGCAACTGCAGTTGAAGGTGAAGCTTCAGAAATTAGTCTGTCAATTTTAGATCTTGCAATTAAAGGTGGATGGATAATCGCTATTCTCGCAGTTTTTTCAATTATTGCAGTTTATATTTTTATTGAAAGATATTTTGTTATTAGCAGAGCATCAAAAGAAGATAAAAATTTTATGAATAACATTCGCGATTTTATTCACAATGGTAGAGTTGATTCAGCTCTTTCGTTGTGTAAAAACAACAGCAGTCCTATCTCCCGAATGATCGAGAAAGGATTGTCAAGAATCGGGAAACCTCTTAGTGATATTAATGCAGCTATCGAAAATGTTGGAAAACTCGAAGTTTCGAGAATGGAAAAAAACATTGCCGGACTGGCAACTATTGCCGGTGCATCACCAATGCTTGGATTTCTTGGAACTGTTATCGGTATGATCAAAGCTTTTTATGATATGTCAATGGCAGGAAACAATGTTGATATTGCTTTGCTTTCGGGTGGAATTTATCAGGCAATGATCACAACTGTGGCAGGTCTTATCGTTGGAATTATCGGATATATTTGTTATAATATTTTAGTTGCACGTGTCGAAAAATTAGTTTTTAAACTTGAAGCAAGAGCAACAGATTTTATGGATCTTTTACATGAACCTGTACAAGAATAAAATCAATATTATTTTGAAGATATAAATGCGAAAGTTTTAAAATAAAAAACAAATACAATGGCTATTAAAACCCGAAATAAAAGAAGTGTTGATTTCAGTACGGCATCAATGTCGGATCTGGTGTTTCTGCTTTTAATATTTTTTATGCTTACTTCAACACTTGTCAGCCCTAATGCCATTAAACTCCTGTTGCCAAGTAGTAGCAGCAAAACCATGGCAAAACAAACCGTTACGGTTTATATCAATGATAAATATAATTATTTTGTAGGTGAAGAAAGAGTTTCTCAAAACCTGCTCGAAAGTAAAATTGACAGATCACTTGCCGGAGAACTTAACGCATCAGTTGTGCTCAGATCAGATAAAACCGTACCCGTACAGTATGTTATCAATGTAATTGATGCGGTAAATAATATTAATACAAAATACAAAACAAAACATAAAGTAATTTTGGCAACAAAACCAAAACGGTAATTTTAGTGAAAAAAGGAGGTAAAATAAGAGGTATAGTTGGAACAGTAATATTTCATGTATTACTATTGCTTGTACTGATATTTTTTGGACTAACCACTCCTTTGCCCTTACCGGGAGAAGAAGGTGTTGAAGTAAATCTGGGTTACACCGATGATGGAATGGAAAATATTCAACAAAGCGAAGCTCCAAAAACTACTCCTCCTGCACCTCCACAAAAAATAGAAGAAGAAATTGTAGAAGAAGTTGAAGAAGAAGTTGTTCAGGATGACCCAATAATTGAGGAGATTGAAGAAGAAGAAATAATTACTCAGGATTCTGATGAAACACCAACAATCACCAAACCCAAAGATGAAATAAAAGAAGAAATTCCTGAAAAAGAAATTTTAGAAGAGCCGAAAGAAAAAGCCAAAGAAATTGTTGAAGAAGTTATAAAACCCGAACCTGAAGAAAAACCGATAGTAGTTGAAAAAGTTCCCGAAAAACCAAAAGTAGATCCTAGAGCAATTTATACCGGAAAAAGCAAATCAACCGATAATGGTTCAAATGAAGGCGAAACAGGAAAACCCGGTGATCAGGGAAATAAGTTTGGTACAAAAGATATAAAAGTCCATGACGGAACCGGAGGACAAGGAAGCGGAGTTTCTTTTGACCTTGGTGGCCGTGGCAAGAAACATCTACCCGAACCTAAATATACCTCTCCTGAACAGGGAAAAGTGGTAGTTACTATTTATGTGAATAAATCAGGTCAAGTTACAAAAGCTTATTCCGGTGCCAAAGGAACTACAATTGCTGATCTTCAACTTAGAAAGCTTGCGAAAGATGCTGCATTAAGAGCAGTATTTAATCCCGATCCTAATGCTCCCGATCTCCAAAAAGGTACTATTACTTATAA
>JAIORY010000059.1 GCA_021107915.1 Bacteroidales bacterium
GGGCGATATTTTTGTCCATCGGGTAAAAGTATTTCTTCTTCTGCTTTTACAATAATTCCTTTCTCAAAAAATGGTTTTATTTCAGGTTTGGAGATGAGTTTATGAATGATAGCGGAAAGTTCTGCTCTTTCATTTTTATCAATAATTCCCTGCAAATTAAAATCCTCAAGAACATTTTCAATATCATCTTCAATAATAATTTCTGCCAAAATGGAGTGAATGAGTTTACCTCTCTCGCTCTTTCCAAGTGGATCGTCAACATCCCAAACTTCAGGTGCACCGGTACTTATCAGCACCCTATCCCGCCAAGGATTTGAAATAAATGAATTTAATTTATAAATATTATCACTTGTTCCTTTTTCTTTTTTAATATAATTTTCGGTTTCCCCAAATGAGTATTCTTCTTTATTTGCTTCCCATTGCGATGTCTGATTAAGGAAATTATAAAAAATGGCCGGAACGGATTTTATTTCATTTGGTGGTTTTGTTATCGCACTTGATAAAATATACAAACGCTCTGTCGGTCTGGTCATCACCACATATAAAAGATTAATTATATCCAGAAATGATTTTGCCATTTCCTCATTATATTGTGAAGCGTAAGTAGTACTTTCCAAACTTTTTGTTGTATCAAGCAAAGCAGCCTTAAGTTCGGGAATATCCGAATCATCAAAGTCAACCCAAATTTCATTTTTAGTTGCTTTCAATTTCTGATCAGCAAACGGAAATATCACCACAGGAAACTCCAGTCCCTTTGCTTTATGAATTGTCATTATGTTTACGGCGTTAATTCCGGATGGCACGCTGATAGAAAGTTTATCCTTTTCATCTTCCCAACTATCAAGAAAATCCTTAATATTTGAAGCTTTTTCGTTATTGAATTTAAACACATAATCTAAAAAAAATTGGATGTAAGGATCAATCTCTTTGTTAAGATTAAAAATTCTAATCAGTTCTTCGCAAAGATCGTACAAAGGCAAATTATTAAGTTTTGCAGAACGAAAATCAAAGCCATAATCCCTTAATAATTCTGTAAAAGATATCTTCCTCCCTTTATCAAAAAGGTCTTTTTTTACAGTCTTATTATCTAATTCAGATACAAGCTCATTAATATCATTATTTTTTATCATTCCCTTGCCGGAAAGGTAAATAAGAATCTCAGCTTTATAAAGTTTTTCGTTAGGATCGTTAAGATAATTTAGAATGGAGATTATCAGATTCAGCTCCGGCGAATTACTCAAAAGCAAGGATTCAAAAGAAATAACATCAATATTTTGTTCAAGAAGATATCGTGCAATTGTGCTTGCCCGTTTATTCTCGCGACATAAAATTGCAATATCACCTTTTGAAAAACCATTGTCTTCAAGCTCGGAAATTATTTCTTTTATTTTTACGAAATTCTGTTCATTATATTTTTCCCTGTCCTTGCTTTCAATAAAACGAATATTAATATAACCACCTGTTTTTTCTTTATCGAATTCCTGTTTTACATCCTTGTAAATTGACTGATATTTTTCGGGAAGCAGATTGGCAGAAATCTCAAAAAACTTATTATTAAAATCAATTATTCCGGGTTTTGAACGATAATTTTTTTCCAGATACTCTTCTTTGTAATTATTGATCAGATTATTTTCTCTTTCATCAGCCAAGGGCAATAATGATTTATCAAATATTTCAGGCAACTTATCAAACTGCTCAACCTCGCCACTGCGCCAACGATAAATTGCTTGTTTACCATCACCAACAATCATGTTAAAATAACCTTCGGAAAGTGAATTATCAATCAAGGGTAACAAATTATTCCATTGCAAAACCGATGTATCCTGAAATTCATCAATAAAAAAATATTTATACTTCTCCCCCATTCTCTCATAAATAAACGGGATTGGTTCGTTCAGAACAATTTCGGCAATTCTTTTGTTAAATTCAGAAATGTGAACCTGATTGTTTTCAACCCGAATTGCTTCAAAGATTTTTTCTATTTCAATTAAAACGGCAATCGGATATATTTTCTTGTTTATCAGTTTATAAACACTATATTTCTCAAAATCATCAGAAATGATATTTTCAATTTTATGAAATATATCAATTAATTGATCTTTTATTTTGTCGATGGCAGCTTTCTGAATTTCATCTGTTTTGCCGGCAAACCATTTGTCTTCATAAATAGTTGTAATAACATAGGAATTTGGTTCAAGCTTTGAAAAATCAGAATTAGCAATTTTTAAAAAATAATTACCAATTCCACTTCGTCCCCGTGAAAAATCATTTATTTTTAAAGCATTATCATTTATATGACCAATGGCTTCTTTTCCGCATCCCGACAAGGCATTTTCAAATTTCTTATTAAAAACAGAAATTTTGCTTCTGATATTTTTAAAATCATCGAAAGATAATTTCCGTAGTTTAGAAATATATATTTGTCCGTCTTCATTTAATAATGATTTTGCAAAATCACCAAGGTTTTTTTCGATGTGCCAGGTAGTCTCGGATTCGGTTTTAAATTCAATAAACTTCAATAATATCTCAGTAAGTTTTTCGTCATTTCCAACATTGCTGATCAAAATATCAACTGCTTTGGTAATAAGTTTTTCGGTGTCGAGTTCTACTTCAAAATTCACGGGAAGGTGAAGGTCATAAGCAAAAGTCCTGATAATCTTATGAATAAAACTATCGATGGTGCTAATGGAAAAATCAGAAAAATTATGAAGCAACATTCCAAGAACAATCTCAGCCCTTTCGGCAATGGCGTTTTCATTAAGTCCGGTAAACTCAATGATTTCGGGCATCAGGGCTTCAATAGCTTTTGAGTTTTCCTTTTTATTAACAACAG
>JAIORY010000216.1 GCA_021107915.1 Bacteroidales bacterium
AATTTATTTCAGGCAATAAAAGTAAGGAATTTTCTTGATAAATATTGAAATATTTTTCTTCTTAAATAATTGGTATTGAGAAATAAAAAGTTGTTCCCTTCCCTTCAACAGAATCAAGCCATATCTCTCCATCAAGCAATTCAATTATTTTTTTTACAAAGGTTAAACCAATTCCAATTCCACCAAATTTCCTTGTATGAGAATCATCTACCTGCCTGAATTTATCAAAAACAATATCTTGTTTATTCTCAGGAATTCCAATTCCTGAATCTTTAACATAAAAAACAATTTTATCTTTTTCCTGTTTAAAACCGTATTCTATAAAACCTTTTTCAGTAAATTTAATTGAATTTTTTAAAACATGAAGAAACACCTTTTTTAGTTTTAATTTATTGGAAGTAATCATTAAATCATTTACATCAGGCGGAAATTCTAATTTTATTTCAAGATGTTTTTTGTTTTCTATTTCTTGTACTAATTCTATTTCTTCAACAATTTCATCGAAAAGCGAAATAACTCGAAATTCGGATTTTTTTAATTCCAATCTTCCGCTTTCAATATTTGTAATTTCAAGAATGTTATCAATTATTTCTAATAAACTATTACCACTCAAATTAATCATATTTGCAAAATCAACAATTTCTTCTAATTGAATATCTGTTTTTATGATTTCCGATAAACCAATAATTGCATTAAGTGGAGTACGAAGTTCGTGTGTTATTGTAGATAAAAAAGTAGATTTTAACCGGTCAGATTCTTCAGCTTTTTCTTTTGCTGCAATCAACTCAAGGCGATTTTCCTTAATCTCTTTGTTTTGAATATTTAAAAGCTTATATGCTTTATTCCTGTTTTTTATTTGTCGAAACAGAAGTAAAACAAAAATTATAAATAAAACAATTCCTCCAAACGAAATATATAACAAGGTTTTCTGACGTCTAAGTTGAGATTGTTTTTCATTTATCTCTAATGCCCTAATCAGTTTTTCAGAATTTAACAGCTCAATTTCTCTTTCTTTTTTTTCAATTTCAAAATCTGTCTGAAGATTATTTTGTTGCTTCAACATTTCCTTACTAAAAATGGAATCTTTAAGCGAATGGTATTTATTAATGTAATAGATTGCTTTTTTATAATCTTTGATTTTTGAATACACATCACCAAGTCCTTTATAATTCTCGGTAATGGTTTCGATTATATTAAGAGGCTCAACAATATTACCGCTAAGATTATAATATTTTATTGCCCTATTATATTGTTTTACCCGAACATAAGCATTGCCTAATTGATTATACGTTTGTCCAAGTCCTGATCTATTATCAATCTCTTTATCAATTCTTATCGATCTGTTGTAATAATCGAAGGCTTTATTGTAATTACCCCTATCTTCATAAAATTCTCCTATATTACTCAGTGAGGTAGAAACCCCTATTTTATTACCAATTTCTTCTTCTATTTCTAATGATTTCTTATACAGCTCAATTGCTTTATCGTATTTACCTGTTTCATCGTATATAATTGCAATGTTATTCAAGGATTCTGCAATTCCTTGTTTATTATTCAAATCATCTTCAATATTAAAAGCTCGCTGATAATAATCAAGAGCTTTATCATAATTTTTCCAATTATGATAAATTATCCCGATATTATTCAATGCTATTGCAATACCACTTTTAGATTTTAATTTTTCTTCTATTTTAAGAGACTTTAAATAATAAAATAGTGCTTTTTCATAATTTCCCCATACCTGATAAATATTCCCGATGTTATTAGAAACATTTGAAATACCTTCCTCATTATTAAAATCTTCTTCCATTTGCAACGCTTCCAAATAATATTCAAGCGACTGTTTATATTTCCCAAGATAATCATAAGTAAGACCAATATTATTTAATACACTTGCAATTTTTTTATCAGATTGTAATACTTTTTCATATTCCAATGATATATTAAAATTCTTAAGTGCATTTTCATATTCAGCAAGTTCAAGATAAGTATATCCAAGATTATAATAACTTTTTGACATGGAAGAAGTATCATAAAGCTCATTAGATAAAGTTAGTGATTGTTGATAATAGTGTTCAGCATCTTTCATCTTATTAGAAAAATATGAAATATCTCCTAAATTTGACAAAGCAATAGACTCTTCACATTTCATTTTATTTTCTCTTGCATATTTAAGAGCTGATTTTGCAAGTTCGAGTGAATATTCTAAAGAATCGGAAAGAACTTCTTTTGAAAGAGCATTAAAAATAATTGCTTTATTAGAATCGGATGCTGATATTAAAATGTTTTTTAAGCTATCAATTTTATTTATATCAGTAGAATATGCCGACAAAAAAAAAGAAAATATTATTATAGTAATACTTGTACGGAACAGAATTGCAAAATTGTTAAGATACTGTGTTAAATTCCAAATTGTTTTATTATAATATTTTAAAACTTTGCTCATAATCAGGGAAAACTAATATATAGGTTTTTTATTACAAACAAAATTAATGAAATAATTGGTTATTGCAAATAAAAAAACAAAGAATCAATCACCCCCTTCCCAACGACCGGAGGGAGTCCGTATGGACCTTCCCCCACAAGGGGAAGGAGTTACATCGAATAAGATTTCTAACTTATTATTCTTTGTTGATTGTTTGTTCATTCTGTTTTTTTAGTAGTATTTTTATTGATTTTTAGAAATAGACTCATCATTCCATCATTCCATCATTGAGTCCACTCCGAAAACTAAAAAGAATAAAAAATGCCACGAAAACACCAAGACACAAAAACCCACAAAACAAAGATTATCAATAAATTAATTTTAGTGAAATTTAGTGTTTT
>JAIORY010000305.1 GCA_021107915.1 Bacteroidales bacterium
TTCATTTATTAAAAGAACAGGGTTATGATCCAACTATCTTTTACATAAAAATTGGAATGGAAAATGAATCCGGTTATGTTGATTGTCCGGCAGAAGAAGATATTGAAATCACCTCTTACATCGCAAAAAAATACGGATGTAAACTTGAGATAATTTCTTTACAGGAAGAATACTGGGACAGGGTGATTGATTATACAATTCAATCTGTTAGAAAAGGTCTCACTCCAAATCCCGATGTTATGTGTAATAAACTTATTAAATTCGGGAGCTTTGAAGATAAATACGGAAAAGATTTTGATAAGATCACAACAGGACATTATGCAAGTATTATTGAAAAAGACAATGTAAATTATCTTGGAACTGCTGCCGACAAAAGAAAAGACCAGACATATTTTCTCGGACAAATAAATCAAAAACAGGTAAATAAATTATTGTTCCCAATTGGCGGGCTTATTAAAGGTGAAGTTAGAAAAATAGCTGAAAAAATAAAACTGCCAAGTGCTCACCGACCCGACAGTCAGGGGATTTGTTTTTTGGGCAAGATAAATTATAATGATTTTATTAAAAGATATATTGGCGAAAAGAAAGGAAAAATTATTGAACTGGAAACCGGCAAAATTTTGGGAACTCACAATGGTTATTGGTTTCATACAATAGGGCAACGTCGAGGGCTTGGACTGAGTCAGGGACCATGGTTTGTTGTCAAGAAAGATACAAACGAAAATATTATTTTTGCTTCGCAGGGTTATGATCCGGTTGCACAATATGAAGATGAAATCCTTCTTACTGATTTTCACTTTATAAATGAAAAAGTTGATAAAGATTACTCATCACCTCAAAAAATAAAATTCAAAATCCGGCATACTCCTGAATTTACCTCAGGAACAATGATCAAAGAAAATGATATTTATAAAATAAAATCTGATGTAAAAATTGCAGGTATCGCTGCCGGACAGTTTGCAGTGATTTATAATGAAAAAGAAAGTATTTGCCTTGGAAGTGGGGCTATTTGTAATGATTGAGTGGAGCAAGATATAAATTAATAGTTAAGAGTAAACGAAATAAATAAAAAATCATGTTGAAGAAATAAAATTTAACCTGCCCTTTCAGGGCGGATTTTCTTTGACAAACATTATAATCCCGAGGCGTTGACTTCGGGCTGAAATAATTTGGGCTTTCAGCCCGAAAATAAAAACAATCAAGAATAAACGCCACGAAGTGGCAATTTAATTCAACCCAATGGCAACGCCTTGGGTAATAAAAATAAAAATTTAATTATCGCCCTGAAAGGGCAGTTTAAATAAAAAATCCAAAAACATGAAAAAACAAATAATCTTATTAATCTTATTATTTGCCATTATTACATCGGCAAATGCAATTAATTTCGAAGAATTCTTCCTAAACAAAACAATGCGTTTTGATTATTTTCATACCGGAAATGCCACTGAAGAGCACTTTGCTTTTGATGGAATTGTAAATGATGGAGTCTGGCCCGGCAGTAAAATAAAACTGATTGACGAACTTCGATTAGGATATTATTTTTTCGAAGTTATTAATCCTGAATCCGAAGAAATAATTTATTCTCGTGGTTTTGCAAGTATTTACGGCGAATGGAAAACAACCCGTGATGCAAAAGAAAATTGGGGTGTTTTTCATGAATCGGTTCGTTTTCCATGGCCCAAAAATGATATAAATCTTATTCTTTACAAAAGGAATCCTAAAAACACTTTTGATAAAATATGGGAATATTCAATTGAAATTGATGCATACAAAGTTAATCCGGCGGAGATAAAAGATTTTTATAATGTTTTTCCGGTTGTTGAAAATGGTAATCCCGAAGATATGGTGGATATTGTTATTCTCGGAGAAGGATATACAAAAGACGAAATGGATAAATTTCATAAAGATGCAAAACGTTATGCTAACGTGCTACTTAGCACAGAGCCTTTTGCTTCGAGGAAAGAAAAATTTAATATTCGTGCTGTTGAAACTCCTTCTCCGAATAATGGAGTAAATCATCCTCATCAGGATATTTATAAAAGATCGGCACTTTCGGTAAGTTACGGAGCTTTTAATTCGGAACGTTATGCTCTTGCTTATGATAATAAAAGAATTAGAAACGCCGCTTCGGCAGTACCTTATGAGTTTACGGTAATTTTAATGAACGACAGTATTTATGGTGGTGGCGGAATTTATCGATTATATATTACAGCTGCTGCGGATAATGCTTTTTGCGATTATTTATTTGTTCATGAATTTGGTCATCATTTTGCAGGACTGGCTGATGAATATTACACATCTTCCACAGCTTATGATATGACATCGGATATTATTGAACCCTGGGAACTCAATGTAACTGCCCATCCCGATAAGGAAACAATAAAATGGAAAGACCTGCTTACACCCGAAACTCCTGTGCCTACCCCCTGGGAAAAAGAAAAATATGATAAATACAGTATCGAAATTCAAAAGAAACGAAAGGAAATGCGTAAAGCAAAAACTCCCGAAAGTGTGATGGAAGAGTTTTTTATCGACAAACGAAAATGGGATAATGAACTACTTGGAAACATGAAATATTCTGATTGTGTTGGAGCTTTTGAAGGAGCAATGTACATGGCTGAAGGAATGTATCGCTCGGCACCAAATTGTATTATGTTTACAAGATATGATGAATTTTGCCCTGCTTGTCAGAGAGCAATTAATTTGGTTATTGATCAATACACGAAATAAGTACTTAAAGTGACTAAAGTTTAAGATTTCAATCTTAAATCATTATTCGTTAATCGATATTCGTTATTCTGTTTTTCATTCATTCTGAATTTC
>JAIORY010000445.1 GCA_021107915.1 Bacteroidales bacterium
GAATTGCTCTGGAAAGAAAAGTATCCTCTCCTTTTCAATCTTTCAATTGTTAAAGTTTGTTCTCATTATTGGATCAAATTAAGCCGATTTAACATAAGCATATTTTTTAATAAAATATTTACTAATTATTTTTACAGTACGCTTAAATTAGCTTATATTTGATTTTTTTTATTAAGGGTGGATTATTAGACTGACTGCCATTAGTTTTAATTGTTAGTACAAAGTAAAATCAATCTATGAAAAGAATAATTTTATTAGGATTAGTTTTAATGCAATTTATTGCATGTAATAAGGAAAAATTAAAACCTGAATTGGAATATCTTGATTATATCATAGCTGGACAGACATTGGGATTAGGAATTAAATATTCAGATATACCAAATGATACATTGTTTTTTGATTATCCATCCTCAAGTACAAATCGATTGATAGATTTAAATGATGATGGAATAGATGATTTTAAATTAAGGTTCTCAGGTACGGCTTCTCCTGGACATAGTAATTCAAATAATTCAATAATTCCATTAGGTGAAAATGTTATTGTGACACCTAATTTAGAGAATGATATTGTGGATACAATTTCATTAAATGAAAATATTGATAGTAGTCTAAACTGGATAAATGATACATGTATTATCTATAACTATCACTGGGATGTATCGGGTAATACTTCAGAAACCGGATTATGGAATAATTTACGAGATAAATATATTGGAGCTAAAATATTCCTTGACGATAAAATATTATATGCGTGGATAAGAATAGAAGTAACTAATAGTTGGAATTTAACTTTGATAGACTATGCATGTACGATTGGATATGAAAATTAGAAACAGAATCAACTAAAACTAACACCTAAGCAAATAAAAATCCCGTCTCGCCTAAGGCAAGACGGTTTTTATATGCATTGTTGAACGACACCAAAAGTAGCGGGGACTGCTGTTTTAGAGGAAATGTGGTTTTAATAATTATTGGGATTTTACAAATTTTAAGATTGGCATTTAGTAAGATGGAAAATTGGTAATAAATTAGTTGTATCATCCGGTTTTTATTATCCACCAATAAGCCCAATTATTAAAACTGAAAACAGGGGAGTCTTGTGGGAAAAGAAATATACTAACAACACTGTATTGCAGAAAGTTACGTTTATTTAGGATTGACAATACAAAACTATGGAATGTAATTAGGATTATTATACAAACGTAATCCTGCATATTTTTTTAATAAACAATATCAATAAGACAATAAACTGGTTGCTGAAAAAAAATAATACGCAACAATAGCAAACTAACCTGAATTAATCGGGCTAAATAGTTATTAATTAATTTAAAAATACATTATGGATTGGATTTGGGTTTTAATAGGTATTGTTCTGGTTTTAATCGGAATAATCGGTGCGATAGTTCCGGGAATACCCGGGCCTGTTATTAGTTTCTTTGCTCTGTTAATACTTCAGTTAAAAGATACAGCACCCTTTACTGATGATTTTCTTGTGATTATGGGATTGATTGCAGCAGGTGTAACATTTCTTGATTACGTTGTTCCTATCTGGGGAACAAAAAAATTCGGTGGAACAAAAATGGGTGTTCGGGGCAGTATTATAGGATTGCTTGTTGGTATTTTTGTTTTACCAATTCTTGGGATAGTTATCGGTCCTTTCGGATTACTTGGAATAATTTTGGGGCCTTTTGTTGGTGCATATATCGGAGAATCTATGGGAGGACAAAATTCTAATGTTGCCATGAGATCCGCAATTGGTTCTTTTATTGGATTTATAACCGGAACACTTATGAAACTTGTTTATTCGATAATTGTTGGGTATTATTTCTTTGTTAATATTTTTTGATTGGGAGTATCCATACGGGCTCCTTTTAGTTGCTGGGAAGGGGGTGATAAAATATAAAATTATGAAACAAATTGATAATATCGAAGAGTTAAAAAAAATATCTTTAGAAATACGTAAAGATGTTTTAACTTCAATAAATGCTGCCGGTTCGGGACATACAGGTGGATCGCTTGGACTTGCTGATGTTTTTACGGTTCTATATTTTAATATTCTGAATCATGATCCGAAAAACCCTGAATGGGAAGATCGCGATCGTTTGGTCTTGTCGATCGGACATGTTGCTCCTGTTCATTATGCTACTCTTGCAAGAGCCGGATATTTTCCTCTTGAAGAATTAAAAACTTTACGTAAACTTGGTTCCAGATTACAAGGGCATCCCGGCAAGGATCACGGTTTACCCGGACTGGAATTGTCTTCAGGTTCTCTCGGACAAGGTTTGTCGGTAGCTGTTGGCATGGCTTTGTCCGTAAAAATTGATAAAATCGACAGGCAGATATTCAGTATTCATGGTGATGGTGAGTTGCAGGAAGGTTCGATTTGGGAAGCAGCAATGAGTGCCTCTCATCATAAGCTTGATAATATTACTGCGATAATCGACAGGAATTATGTTCAGATTGATGGTAAAACATCTGATGTTATGGAACTCGAATTATTGGATGAAAAATGGAAGTCATTTGGCTGGAATGTTCTAAAATGTAATGGTAATGATCATAAAGATCTGATAAATGTACTTAATGAAGCAATAAGTTTTAAAGGAAAACCAAGTGTAATTATCGCTGAAACTAAAATGGGAAAAGGAGTGAAAAGTATAGAAAATGATTACACATGGCATGGTAAAGCTCCTTCAGATGAAGAGCTTGAGGATTTTATTGCTCAATTAGAAAAAAGTAACTAATTTTTACTTTACTAAAAATCACAAATGACAAGCACCAAATTTCAAATAAATTCCAATGTTCAAAAATTC
>JAIORY010000060.1 GCA_021107915.1 Bacteroidales bacterium
CTTGATTTTATAATCACTAACTTTGTGTCATAAACTTTGTGTGAAGAGCTATAAAAATTATATTATACAATAGTTTTTTGCAGAATTCAGGTTAGAGCAATTTTTAATTTCTTTCCGGATTGTGTCAAATGAGACACAAACGAAATTTTTTTTTGTTTGGTGAACCGGACAAGTACGAGACCCGTATCCCGAAAGCTTTCGGGAGTAGTGTGAGAGGTGGCACTGGCGGTTATTCGATCATCAGCCACCTATTTGATTATGCACTGTTTATTCACTTCTTAATTATCAATTTTTCCCTTATTTTCCTTTCGTTTGAGACCATCTCAATAACATAAATACCTTGTTTGAGCATTGAAACATCAATTGTGTTTGTAATTCCTGTTTCATGTAACACCTTTTGCCCGATTTGGGTATAAATATTTACTTCTTTTATAATTTCTTTATTCTTACCGGAAATATAAATCTCTTTTTCCGTGGGATTAGGATATACAGAAAATTCAGAATTGAAAGTAATGTCTGGAATCCCAATACCACAAACTTCTTCCACTTCTGCCTGACTACTGCAGCCAGGGGCATTATCGAAAATACTAATATTTCCGCTTGGATTGGACAAATAATCGCAAACACTTTTTACCTCGCATGAGGATAATAAATTGTTCTGGGTTATGACTAAATAATTAATAGATGCAGCATTAATATTATCCAGTCCTGCTAAATTGGTTAGGGCATAATTTTGCATAATCTGAAGCTGTCCACCAATGGAGGTTACATTATCCAAACCCGCTAAACTTGCCAGAGTATCGTTATCAACAATTGCTAAATTTCCCCCAATAGAATCCAAATTATTTAATTCTGTTAAACTTATTAAGGATGGATTATCCCAAATCACAAGCTCTCCTTCTATAAAATCTACATTATTTAATCCCGATAAATTTGTTATGGAGTCATTGTGATGAATTTCTAAAGACCCTCCTAAAGAAGTCAAATTATCCATGCCTGTTAAATCGGTTAACGAATTGTTACTAATAATCTCAATATCACCTGCAATGGAAGTAACATTTTCGAGGCCTGTTAAACTATTAAGGCCATCGCTGGTCCAAATGAAAAGCCCTGCGATGGAAGTAACATTGTCGAGGCCTGTTAGATTGGTAATGTTTGCAGTACCATAAATTGTTAGGCTACCCCAAAAAGATGTCAGTACATTTAATCCGTTAAAATTAGTGATATCATATCCATGAATTATCACATCTCCCTCTATTTCTGTACAGCCGGGGTGATTTGTTTGAAAATTGTCAATTTCTGCCTGTGTTGTAAATTCAATTCCATCAGGCAGGCATGATTGGGAAAATACTGATATTTGAATGCTTAATGCTAATACGATTAATAATGTCAACTTTTTCATAACAGTTTGATTTTAAGTTTATAATTATCCTCAGTATTGCGACCAACGCCAGTCTGTTTAATAAAACACCGTTTTCTTAAAAATCAATCAAATATAAGCTGATTTAAGCGGGGTTTAAAAAAGCTTGCAAATATTTTACTAATAAATGTGCCTTCGTTAAATTGGCTTAATTTTACTCGTATTTGACGATATTTTGTCAAAAATAATAAAATAAGTACTTCTAAGTACTTTTTCAGTTCATCTTTTCCTAAAATGTTCATTATCCGTAAATATAAAAAGCTGAAAATGAAAGGTTACTTTTCTTTCTCAGAGCAATTTCTTAAATCTCGCCGGACTGTGTAAAATGAGATACAAACGAAATTTCTTTTGTCTAATGAACCGCCAAGTACAGCCTGTCCCGATTTTTTTCGGGAAGACCCGTACGCTTAGTGGTGTGAAAGGTGCACTGGCGGTCATTCGATCGTCAGCCACCTATTCGATTGGCAATAGTTATTTCTTCAATCTTATTCTGCAAGTCATCAAACCCTTCAATTATATTGGGAATAAAAAACTTAGTTTTTCTCCATTTCGATTCGATTAAAAGTCCTCTCTTAACTCTGTCTACCTTTTTAATATGAGATAACTCAATCTGGTCGATAGTTCTTCCATTTTGATTTTTATTTAGTGCTTTTTCTGTAAATTCTATCTCAAATGTCATTAGTCGTTTCTCCGTACTTCTCAATAAGAATTTATCAATCACAAATCCGAGAATAATTAAACTGATAAGAAATAGAATCTTATATTCCAAATTGAATGGCAAGACGTCCTTTACAAAGATTCCATAACCGAGAATTATAAAATAAATACTAAAATTAACGATAGTCCGCTTCTTAGCCTTGGTTTTAGTTTCTTGCAATTTATCATTATCTATTGAAAACTTCATTCGTTTAGTTTTATTGTTATTTTATCTTACGTTCAACTCTAAAGTTATTAAAATATCCATTTTTGTAAAAACCGACCCATGGACAAAACAGTCAATACTAAAATTAATGTAGACATATTTCAGGTCGTCAGATAATTATTACCAACGGTGAACTATATGTGTCGTAGCGGAGTACGTGAGATTTTGCTTTCAATTTTGCTCGAATGTTCAGGCGAGCGATAAACTCTCAAATACGCACTTAACTCGCTATGACATATATAGAGTGTGTGTGCCCAGCATGAGCAGTAGCACACCCATTCGCAAGTATCAGAATAAATTCCAAAAATACAAATATTTATTCAGAAACTTTCAGAATGGGAAACTTTTTTCCAGAGGGTGCAAGTCCCTTAAACGCAGGAGTAACTTCCTGAAGTTTTAGTAAGTCGCAAGGTGGTTTACCGTGAGGTATGCACTGAAGGAAGCGAGACTA
>JAIORY010000280.1 GCA_021107915.1 Bacteroidales bacterium
CATTATTTCGCTTTTGCCCGTTGTAGTGTGTTTTATTAATATATTGATTAATAGCATTTTTATATTTATAAAATAATGTTTCATTTTTAATTCCTCAAATATACAAAAACATTTTAAATGTTTAAATCACCCAAATCTAAAATCTAAAATCATAAATCTACAATTTCACCAGTCTATTTTTAATAGCAAACATAACCAAATTCGGAGCGTTTTTAGCTCCTGTTTTTTCAAATAGTCTGCTGCGATGCCCATCAACTGTACGCTGACTTATGCCAAGATATTTTGAAATTTCGGGATTGGACGAACCTTTACAAATGAGTTCAAGCACTTCCAGTTCGCGGTCGGATAATTTTATATCTGTCTTTTTTGATTTAGATAACTGATGTTTACTGATGTTACTGATAAATTCTTCAGAGAAATAATTATCATCCATCATAACTTTTTTGATGGCTTTTTCAAGTTCGTCTTTTGTTGTTTTTTTTAACAAAAAACCATTAGCTCCGGCATCAATCATCTTGTTAAAATACCCGATTTCTTCGTGCATGGTAAGAGCGATAATTTTAAGATCGGGATATTTCTCTCTTGCTTTTTTTGTTGCTTCAATACCATCCATAACAGGCATTTTTATATCCATAAAAACAATATCCACTTCATTTTTTTTGAGAATATCAAAAAGTTCATGACCATTAGAAGCTTCACCAATTACTTTGGTATTGGTTATTTCATCTAAAACCGCTCTTAATCCTTTACGGAAAATAATATGATCATCTACAATTACAAGAGTTATAATTTCCATAGTTTTATTTTATTACCCCCATCCCGGCCTTCCCCCAAAAGGGGAAGGAGTTTGGCTTTCCTGATTAATTAATTTATTACTTTTTTCTCAATATTGTTTTTAATATCGAACATCGATTAATGATTTAAGATTTATACTTCGATATTCGACATTCGTTAATCGATATTCGTTATTCTTTTTATGTCAACCTATTTCAGGACGAGACATTCTGATTTGTCCCTTTATTTCCCCTACGACTGAAAGGAGTCCGTATGGATTTCCCAATACTCCATCATTCCATTGATCCACTACTCTAACAACTAAAAGGAATCCGTATGTACACTCCATAACTCCAGTTCACCTACCTCATATCCAATTTCAACGAAATTAATAAAAACATTCCTTCCTCTTCAGAGCTGTTAAGATCGCAGGTTCCGTTAAGGGTTTTCACTTTATTAAAAATATTATTAAGTCCTAATCTTTTGTTGCCGCTCATAATTTTTTTTGCATCAAAACCAATTCCATCGTCTTTATAATAGAAAATGATATGATCTTCAAAATTTTTTATCTCAATTCTAATTTTTTTCGCATCAGCATATTTAAGAGTATTATTAATTAATTCTTTAGTTGCCTGATAAAGAATTGTTTCTTCAATACCTCTTTTTGTTACATTATAATTTTCGGTACTTACAGTTATTTTAATGGATTTGGTTTCGTTTATGTATGAACAATAATCATTTATTGCTTCTGCCAAACCAAAGTCCTGCAACACATTTGGACGTATATTGTTCGAGATTTCTTTTGTCGAAGCAATTGAAAGATCAACAAGTTCGTCAATATTTTTTATGTAATCTTTTGATTTTTCACTTTCGTGATCAGTATGTTTTTTCAGTAAATCAGAATAAAGTTTAATAGTTGAAAGGATAGGAGCAAGGTCATCGTGAAGGTCAGCCGCAAAACGCTTTCTCTCTTTTTGTTCGGTTTCTATTCCGGTGATAAGAATTCTTTCTTCTATCTCTTTGCGTTCTGTTATATCGCGTGCAATGGTAAGAATTGCTTTTCCGTTTTTATAATCAATAATCTTGCTTTTCATCTCAATAGGAATTACTTTTCCGTCTTTTGTAATATGTTCGGATTCGTAAGTATATTTTCCGAGTTTTTTAATTGTCTCAAGATTTTTATAAGAGATATCACGATATTTTTTTGTTTTAATATCTCGAAATCCCATTTTAAGAAATTCGGTTTTTGAATATTTCAGAGTATCGCAAGCTACATCATTAACTTCAAGAAAATTATCACGAAAATCAGAAACATAAATCTCATCACTACTATTATTAAAAAGGGTTTGGAAATATTTTTCGGATTGCATGAGAGCTGCTTTTGTTGAGCTTAATTGTTTTTTAGAATGCTCAACCTGAGTTAATATTTTATGAATATTTTTGGTGGTTATAAAATAAACAAATATTGAAAAAATGATAATTATTAAAACTCCGATTAAAATCGAATTAACAATAATTCCATTAATCATTTTACTTGTTTCTTCTTCCTTTGTAATTGATGCAGCCACATACAGTTCAAACTTATCGAAATAGTCATAAGCACTTATTCTTTCATTATCCTTATCGGGAAAATTATAATTAATAATTCCGCTTTTATTTCTAATTATTTCTTTAATGAAGCTTTTATGACTAAGATTTGTTCCTTCAATTTCGGGATGCATTATTAATGTTCCTGTTGCATCAAGAACATAAATATATCCACTTTTACCGATTTTAAGATCAGACAAAATATTTCTTAAAACATCAAGGTCTTTTTCTTTACCTCCGACATAAAGCATTCCAACAATTTCGCCGTTATTTAAAATTGGCTCATAAGCCGTGATGTACCAGTCGTTAACTACAAAAGCTCTTCCCAAAAAAGTTTGATTATTTAAAACAGTTTGCACAACCGGCGAATTATTTGGAATAAAAGTGCCAACTGCTCTTGTGTTATCTGATTTCCGTACGTTAGT
>JAIORY010000256.1 GCA_021107915.1 Bacteroidales bacterium
GTGCAAGTCCTGCATTTGAATACAGGAATATTGAAATGCATAAAATTAGAATTGACTTAGATAAATTCATGATTTATAGTTTTTATGATTTGCTACTTAAATTTTTGGCAAAAATAATGTTTTTTGGACTAAAGTCCCTTTTCTTCTGTATTGTTTTTTTACCCCTGCCATAAAGAGACTGTGTGAAAATAAAAATTTTCAGTATGAAGTCCGCTGAAGCGGACTACGGATTGTTTTTAAACACCAATAAATCACCACAATAAATTGTGGTGCTATTCTTATATTTAATAATGAAATCATGTATGAACAGTGAAACCATTTAACAATGAAACACTGAAACCATTACCAGCTTCCGCCGGCACCGCCGCCACCGAAACTTCCACCGCCGAAGCCGCCGAAACCACCACCGCCGCCAAATCCTCCTGATCCGGAAGAAAAATTATTCCAGCTTCCTTGTGAACTTCCACCCATCATGCTGCTTCCCAGCCATAATGCTGTCCAGAATGGAATGCCAGCTCCCACAGAATGGCTTCTTGCTCTGCCGCCTCTCATCAAAACAAAAATTATTATGAGCACAATAAACGGAACTATTCTGCCAATTGGTGAGCCTTGAGCTGTTGTTTTGGCGTATTCATCCGAAGAAAATTCTCCTGCTGCTAAAGGTATAATAACTGAGATTGCCTGGTTTATTCCACCATAATAATCTCCGTTTTTGAAATAGGGGATCATTTCATTTTCTACTATCAATTTGGTAGTTCCATCAGGAATTGCACCTTCTAATCCGTATCCGGTTGCAATAAATGCCCGTCCTTTTTCTCTCCCGATTTTTGGTTTTATTAAAACCACAATTCCGTTATCGAATTTTTTTTGCCCGACTTTCCATTTTTCTCCGATGCTGTAAGCAAAATCTGAAGGAGCAATTCCATTCAATGATTTTACAAGTACTACAGTAATTTGATTTGATGTTTGATTATTAAATTGTACAAGTTTTCTCTCCAATTGATTTGCTTGTTCACGGCTTAACGTTCCTGTAAAATCATTTACCAAACGAGGTGGTGTAGGACGTTCGGGAATTCCCTGAGAAAATAATTGTGGTACAATTAATAAAAAACTTAAAGTAATAAGTAATATCCTGAAATTTGTTTTTTTCATTTTTCTAATTTTTTCCAAATGATATTTCATCTGATAATTCGTTTATGTCGTCGCTGTGGTAAGGGAAATGTTTTTTGAGTTTTTCACCTGCCATTGAAATTCCTTCAATAAGTCCTTCGGTAAAATTTTCTTCTTTGAAATGTTCAAGCATCTTTTGTTTAATGCCATCCCAAAAATTTTCCGGTACTGATGCATTTATTCCTTTATCTCCGAGAATAGCAAATTTCTTGTTATTGATGGCGAGATAAAATAAGACACCATTTCTGAGTTCGGTCTTTTGCATTTTGAGCTTCTCAAAAATGAATGCTGCCCTGTCAAGCACTTCTCCCTTACAGGTGTTTTCAATATGTATTCTTACTTCACCTGAAGTATCGAGTTCGGCTTTCAGAATAGCTTGTTTGAGATTATCTTGTTGTTGTTTTGTGAAAAAACTTTTTGCTGATTTTGCCATGATCTAAGGTTTATTTTGGTTATTCTGTTATACTTCGACAAGCTCAGTATAAATTTTTGTGAAAATGCATAAATGATTAAATAAAACAATTAAAACTCAACAGTTGGAACTACTTCTGCTCCTTTTATAGCTTCAAAATATGGTTTGGCATCGAAACCAAACATATTTGCAAAAATATTTTTGGGGAACTTTTTTATGTAAACGTTATAAGTTTTTGTTGCTTCATTAAACTTTTTACGCTCAACAGCAATTCTGTTTTCAGTTCCTTCTAATTGTGCCTGCAGCTCAAGAAAATTTTGATTAGCTTTAAGATCAGGATATTTTTCAACCACAACCATAAGTTTCGAAAGTGCTGATTGTAATCCTGCCTGTGCTTGTTGAAACTGTTGCATTGAAGCTGCATTCAAGTTTCCGGGTGTAATATTTACTGATGTAGCTTTTGCTCTTGCTTCAATAACATCGGTAAGGGTTTGTTTTTCGTGTTCTGCGTATCCTTTTACTGTGTTAACCAGATTTGGAATAAGGTCAGCACGGCGTTGATATACATTCTCAACTTGCGACCATTTTTCGCCAACGTTTTCGTCATAAGTAATCATTGTATTATACGATCCTTTAAAAGAGCTGTATATTAAAACAACCGCCAATACAATTACTCCAATTGTTATCCATTTCTTTTTCATAATTAATGATTTTTAAGTTTCAGTTTGCTAAAATAAGAAAAATTCAAGAACAAGGTTTTTGGTTTGAGGTTTTTCTGACATTATTCTATTACTGAGTCCACTCCGAAAAGTCAAAAAAAAGAAAAATTGCCACGAAGACACTAAGACACCAAGATACACAAAGAACACACAATCAATATAATAAACTTTGTGAATTCTTTGAGTCTTTGGGTCTTTGTGGCTAAAATTACTTTTCGGAGTAAACTAATTAGTGCTTGTCCATAAAGTCAATTTTTTTGATAAAATTTTAGATTTATGATTTTAAATTTTAGATTTAAATTTATAGAATCCGCTAATATCAACAAATTTTTAAATTTTAAATCTGAATTCTAAAATCTTAAATTGTTAGAACAAGACTTTAAAGACAGACACTATTTAATGATACTCACACTTCTTTTAATAAAGTCAGTAAGTTTTTCTCCATTTAGGAGATTTTGAGAA
>JAIORY010000127.1 GCA_021107915.1 Bacteroidales bacterium
ATAAAAAATAATGAACTTCAGGCAAGTATTCTTGCTCTAAATTCAATGATATATCTTAAAAAGTCGGGATATAAAGGTCTTGATGAAAATATTAATAAAGCATTTGATTTTGTTTTCAGCAAGAAACATTCGGATAAAAACAAAAGCTGGTGGACGGGAGGAGTATATTTTTCGGGAGGCACCTTTGTACGCAAATCTCATGTCTGGAAATCGGATGCTTATACAACTGCTCTGGTTCTTGAGGCTGTTTCAAATTATTATGAATAAAGAATAAATAGAATTTTTATTGGCAGTTAATGTACGGAGCATTTAAATATTCACATTAACAAAATTAAACATTCAACATTCAACATACAACATTCAACGACCAAAGGGAGTCTGTATGGATGGATTTCTATTATTGAGTGTTTTTTTAAATAGTACCTTAAATCCGCAAATAAAATAAATAAATAGCCGCGAATGCGCGAATAATAATAAAATAGAACTTATTTTACTTAACCAAAATGAGTGAAGTAAAATTAGCGTAAATTCGTGATATTAGCGGCTAACAAAAAACACTTGCGGATTTAAGGTAGTATCAAAAAAAAAGCCACCAAAACCGGTAGCTTTTTAATTTATCTTTTAACAGATGTTAGTCTTCTTGATAAGGTTTTATCAATTCAACTAATTCAGGAAGATCCATTCCGAGTTCTTTAAGATGTGAGATTTTAGGAACACCGTTTTTAGTCCATCCTCTTCTCA
This sequence comes from Bacteroidales bacterium, assembly GCA_021107915.1. GTDB lineage: Bacteria > Bacteroidota > Bacteroidia > Bacteroidales > JAIORY01 > JAIORY01. The sequence goes on from JAIORY010000127.1 coordinate 742, forward strand.
GGTAAACTGCGTCAAGAAGTTTTTCGTATTGTTCTTCTCTGTATTTACGTGTGATAGCAACTTTTTCTTCAGTAGTTTTTCCTTCAGGATTTATACCGATTTTTTCTTTCATTTGCGTATCGTATCTATCTGCTCTTGATTCGTATTCTTCAACAGTAACAGGACCTGCAGCGCGATAAGGCTGAGCATCATGTTTACGTGTTCCGAATCCTTTTCTCAGATTGAAAATTCTCTGGAAATTATAAACTCTTTCCGATTGACGAATCATTTCTTCTTTGTCGAAAGGTTTTCCTGTAACAGCTTTATAAATCGTAACATAGTTATCAACGTGCTCAGGAACTTTTGCAGGTTCGTCAGTTTCGGCATTAGTTGTCGGTTCAACATCATTCCACGGAAGTTTACATAATCCCTGAAGTCCAAACCATGTTCTAAACATCGGGAAATAATGCAATGCTTCAGCTTTATCTTCGAATGTAGGAATCTGGTTGTTAACCATATCCATAAAAATCAGCCATGCTTCATCATGTTGAGGACCTTTATTTGTCATTGCAAAACCACCTTGCTGTGCAAGAGATTCTTTTGAAACATACTCAGAATATTCAAGTCCTTTGTTTTCCATTGCGATATCCTGAAGGAAGTCTGCATCGCCCCATCCTTTTTCAGCAAACATCTTTTTCATCTTGCGGGTTCCCATTCCGGCAATTAAACCAAAACCTTCGCCTCTCGCAAGCCGGTGCATAAGCTCCATCGCTGAATCTGCATTTCCAAAATTGAGTTTTAATCCACCTGTTCTTTCTTCATTAAGAATTCCGTTTTCGTAACATTCCATAATAAAGGCTACTAACGTTCCCCATGAAATTGTACAAATTCCGTAAGTGTCGCAATAGAAATTTGCTTCAATAATATAGTCAGGATTAAAAATTCCACCGTTAGATCCAAGTCCGCCTGCGTTTTCATATTCCGGTCCGTCAACAATTACGCTTTCACCTTTATATGGTCCTGATCTTAAAACATAATTATCAACACCTTTGGCGCAAGCCATATTACAACCTATCCAGCAGCCATCAGGAATTCCTTGAGTGAAACGTTTTTTCCATACATCACCATGAATTTCGTCAGCTTTTGGATGACTTCCGAATTTGTAATTATGAGTAGGAAGAAGATCATAATCATTCATAATGTTAACGAGGTGAGCTGTACCTTTTGTTCTCATTTCAGCTTGAGAATCATCAAGGTCTCTCATTTCTTTGTTGAAGGTTTTTCCTCGTTCCATTATTGCTTTCAAATCAACAACATTATTGAGGTTTCCTTTTATTCCGGGAACTTTAGCAACAATTGCTTTTATTTTTTTGTCTCTAAAAACAGTTCCGATTCCACCTCTGCCCGCTTGTTTCAGACGAACAAGTTTTCTTTTCGGATCATAGAAACTGAAATTTAACATACCGATTAAAGAATTATCGGCAGCAGAACCTGCAGAAACAACACCTATATTTTTTTTGTCTTTGTCGTCGTTTGCAAATAACTCAGTAAGTTGGTCGGCAAGTTTATGACTGTCGAGTGGTTCTTTAGGAGCTTCAAATATTTCAACTTTATGATTTACTCCATCAATGTAAATTATAATTTCCTTTTCGGATTTTCCTTGTAATTCGAGAGCATCAAAACCTGAGAACTTCAAAAATGGTCCAAAAAATCCACCAACATTACTATCCATAATTGATTCGGTTTGTGGAGATATGGAAACTACAAGTGATTTTCCTGCACCTGAATATTGGGTGATCCCACCAATAGGACCTGAAGCAATGTTTATTTCATTTTCAGGATCGTTCCATTTGGTTTCGGCTTTGGTTGCATCCCACAAAAGTCTTAGTCCGTAACCTTTACCGCCGATAAATTTTTCTTTCATCTCGGCAGGTACATCTTTTTCTTTTACTTCATTATCAGAAACATTGATGTATAAAATTTTGTCGGTATATCCTTTTTCTAATGGAGTCCAATTGTATTTCCATTCTTTTAAAAG
>JAIORY010000205.1 GCA_021107915.1 Bacteroidales bacterium
AAATGAAAGCAAAAAAAATTAAAGAAAACATTTACTGGGTAGGTGCAATTGACTGGGATGTACGCAATTTTCATGGGTATTTAACTCAAAGAGGAACAACGTATAATGCATATCTAATTATTGATGAAAAAATTACATTAATTGATACGGTCAAGCCGAATATGTGTAACCAATTATTATCGAGGATAAAAGAAATTATTGACCCATCGAAAATTGATTATATCGTATCAAACCATGTTGAAATGGACCACTCGGGAACTTTGCCAAAAATGATGGAACTTGCTCCTAACGCTACAATTATTACATGTCCTAATGGAGATAAGGGTTTAAAAGCTCATTATAATAAAGATTGGAATTTTAAAATAGTTAAAACGGGCGATAAAATCTCACTTGGTAAAAGATCATTAGAGTTTATTTTAACTCCTATGGTTCATTGGCCGGATAATATGGTTGCATACATGCCTGAAGAAAAAATATTATTTTCAAATGATTCTTTTGGACAGCATTATGCTTCATCAGAGAGATTTGATGACGAATGTCATCCTGATATTATAATGGAAGAAGCAAAAAAATATTATGCAAATATTGTTCTTCCTTATGGTAAACAAGTTCAAAAAGAATTGGAAGCAGCATCTGCACTTGATATAAAAATGATAGCACCGAGTCATGGGATTATCTGGAGAAGTAATTTAGACAAAATAATTCCGCTGTATCAGAAATGGAGCAAAAACGAAACAAGCAAAAAGGCTATTATTGTTTATGATACAATGTGGCATTCAACTGAAATAATGGCTAATGCTCTACTGGAAGTCTTTGAGGAAAAAGGTTTTAGTACTTCAATGAGAAATCTTCAGCATAACCATATTTCAGATATTATGTCAGAATTGATTGATGCCAAATACATTTGTGTGGGTTCACCAACTCTAAATTCAACGATGATGCCATCGGTAGCAGGATTTCTTACCTACATGAGTGGTCTTGCTCCGAAAAACAGAAAAGCAATATCTTTTGGCTCTTATGGTTGGGGAGGTAGAACTATGTACGAAATAAATAAATTTTTCGAAAAATCAGGATTTGATATAATTGGCAGTGAAAAAATAAAGTACATACCAAGTGAAATAGATTTGGATGAGTTTAAATTAAAAATGTCCGAAATTATATCTTGATTTTATCATTATAAAAAATTTTATCTTATATTTGATACTGATTTTTACCCTTTATTTATTGAAATGTACAAAACCCAAAACCAGTTTAAAAAATCAATTTCTAATTTTTCCAAGGAATATTTATTATTTATTCTTATTATTCTGTTTAGTATTTAAAAAATAAAAATTATTTTAACTGTTATTAGGTTATTTGTATAAAAAATAATACTTTTGCAAGCCGAAAAAAATAAAGAAATAACAAAATGGCTAAAAAGAGTAAAGACGCTAGAGTCCAAGTAATTTTGGAATGTACGGAACACAAAAATAGTGGTCAACCAGGTACATCAAGGTATATTACTACAAAAAACAGAAAGAATACTCCGGAACGATTAGAAATTAAAAAGTACAATCCTATCCTGAGAAAAGTAACAATTCATAAAGAAATAAAATAAATTAGTTATGGCAAAGAAAGTAGTTGCATCATTACAGTCAGCCGGAAAAGATTTTGCAAAAGTTATTAGAATGGTTAAATCCGAAAAATCCGGTGCGTATGCATTTAAAGAAGATATTATTCCTAACAATCAGGTAAAAGATTTTATTGCAAAGAAATAATCAAATAGTATTTTCTATAATTAAAAGCTTTTTCCTTTTTAATTGAGGAAGGAGCTTTTTTTATATTTATAATTTAAATAGCATGGGTATTTTCTTATCAAATTCTAAACGAAAAAAAGAAAAGCTTGATAAAGGTCTTGAAAAAACTAAAAAAAGTTTTTTTTCTAAGATAACAAAAGCTGTAGTCGGTAAATCAAAAATCGATGACGAAGTACTTGACAATCTTGAGGAAGTTCTTATTACATCTGATGTAGGAGTTAAAACAACTCTTAAAATTATTGAAAGAATAGAAGATAGAGTTGCAAGAGATAAGTATATTGGTACTTCTGAATTAAACAGATTATTAAAAGAAGAGATTGCTGAATTACTTTTAGAAAATACAAAAGAAGAAAACAAAGGTTATTCAGTTCCTGCTGATAAAAAACCCTATGTAATAATGGTGGTTGGTGTCAATGGAGTTGGAAAAACAACAACGATTGGCAAACTTGCATACAATTTCAAAAAAAATGGACATTCGGTTATTCTTGGTGCTGCTGATACATTCAGAGCTGCTGCCATCGATCAGTTGCAAATATGGGCAGACAGGGCAGGAGTACCGCTGGTATCTCAGGAAATGAACTCCGACCCGGCTTCAGTTGCATTTGATACACTAAAATCTGCAGTTTCAAAAAATGCTGATGTTGTAATAATTGACACAGCCGGCAGGCTTCATAACAAAATCAACCTAATGAATGAGTTGAGCAAAATTAAAAATGTTATGAAGAAAGTTGTTTCGGATGCTCCTCACGAAATTTTACTCATCCTTGATGCTTCAACCGGACAAAATGCTATTGAACAAGCAAGGCAATTTATTGCTGCTACAGAAGTTAATGCTTTAGCTCTTACTAAATTAGATGGTACTGCAAAAGGTGGCGTTGCAATTGGTATCTCCGATCAGTTTAAGATTCCTGTAAAATATATTGGGGTCGGTGAAAAAATTGAAGATATGCAGTT
>JAIORY010000052.1 GCA_021107915.1 Bacteroidales bacterium
AATTAAATTAATTGAAGAACCTCTAAATTTCCATCATCTAATTCCAGTCTCAAAGTCATTTTACTTACTTTTAATGCTTCAGCATATCTTCGCATTGTTCCAAATTTTGTCTCTTTCAAGTTATTCTCAATTTTTGAAATATATGACTTGTCTATTTTCATTAGTTTTGCCAATTGTTCTTGGGTCAAATTCTTTTGCTTTCTTAGTTTCCGTAAAAAATCTCCAATTAATTCAATTTTCAAATCTTTTTCGTATTGTTCTCTTTCTTTGCTTCCTTTTGGACCATAAGTCTTGTTTTTAAGTTCTTCGTGGGATACAAATCCTAATTTTTTTAATTTTTCTCGTCTTTTATCCATTTTCTTGAATCTTTTATTGTACTTAAAAATAATTTTCTTTTACAAAGATATAATAAAAAAAATTAAAGTTGCCCTGTGTGGCAATTTTATTTTTAAGTTTTTGAACCGGTCGCAAATTGTGACCGGTTCAAATTTATACTTTATACCAAAAAATCAATTGTGTTCCTTTTTCAGAATTTCCTTGTTTTAAAGATTGCAAATTATCCACAATATTAAATTACGAAGCTGATGAACGTGGAAATTTCTTTTGGCCGGATATTGATGTTGATTTGAATATTGATATTTTAAATAATCCTGACAACTATCCTTTGATTTCAAAATAATATCTTTTCGTTAGAATTCAAAAAATCGTAGCACGACTTTGAGTCGTACTACGATTTTTTTGATATCCCTTCCTCTCACAATTTGACAGGCTCATTGAATCACTTATCACCACTACCCTTATTATCCTCCAACATTTTAACAGAATGGTCTCTTGCAGCAAAATCTTCATTTGCTGTATGGCTATTTGGTTAAGCTTTTGAAGTCGCTAACTTTGCTCCAAACCTTCATTAATAAAAACTGCATTCAGATTTTCCAAATTTGCCAAACAAACTAACTGCGAAACATTGGCATAATCACGGATATTTCCATTTTCCTTGGGATTTTCGTTTCGCCATTGTTTGGCAGTTTTTCCAAAGAGTGCCATATTAAGCACATCAGCTTCTGAGGCGTAAACATAGCTCATTTGTTTTTTGCTTAAACTTTTAGGTATCAGCCTTTCTTTAATTGCATCGGTATGTATTCGGTAATTTATTTTGGTTAATTTTCGTTTAATATCCCAATCTAATTCTTTTATTTGTTCACTCTTTAACCTTTGAAACTCCTTTATTAAATAAAACTTAAACTCTACCGATACCCATGAAGCAAATTCCAATGCAATATCAATATGTGCAAAAGTACCACCGTATCTGCCGGATTTTGATTGTAATCCTATAGCATTTGTTAAAGTTATCCATTTTTTAGGTGATAAAACAAAATGATTAAAACCCGCATCGTTTCTAAACTGGTCGAATTCGACCAGTTTAAAATCTGGATTATGAAGTTTTTCCCATAATCCTAATAATTCAATAGTATTTTTGCTTCGTAACCAGTTTTTTATAATATCGGCTGGAGCTTCAGGGTTTTTATATTTAGCAATATCTGTTATGCTTATAAAATCCTCTTTTTTGGTTTGATTAAAGGCAATCTTCACACCTTTAACTTCTATTTTTTTGTTTTTCTTCTTCATTAAAATAACTCATTTTAGAATGATTAATAATCGGTTTAACATATCAATTGCATCTATTTCCATTTTAGAAAAAGCGAACCATTTTTTGCCTAAATCTTTAAGACTTGCTCCAAAGTGGTAAATGGTGTTTTGGTCAATTATCATAAATCTATCGTGGGCTTTTGTAAATTCTTTAATCTCAATTTTTGGATATTGGCTGTTGTGCTTTTTTACGTCTTGCTTTAATATTTTAGTAATATTTTTAGTGTAAATAACAGCTCTTACATTTTTGTTTCGTTTGGTAAAAAGCTGTAAAATGCTTTCGTCAATAAAATTATCAATAAGTAGAATTGATTTTTTGGCAGACTTAATTAAATCTGCAATAAATACATAGGCGTCAAATATTTGTCCATCATAAAAAATGCTCTGTTTGGGTTTTACATCTTTACTTTGTAACGCATCAAAAACTATATCAAACTTTTCTTTTGTTTCGATTTCAAGCTTAATCTGCTTTTGCTCTACGTTATCAACTCGTTGAAACAGAAATGCATTGTTTGCTAAAACCCGTCGCATTTCAACAAAAGCGCGCATTATCTGTATATTTACTTCGATCGCACGCTCACTATTAAGAACAGACGAAAGATTAGCAACGCCCTGTTCAGTAAAAACGTAAGGTAAATAACCTCCTAAATGTTTTTTGGAAGGTATCGCATTTTGCGATACCAAGAAATCAACTTCATTGTTCGTTAACTGAAACATAAAATCCGGTGGAAATCTCTTTTTATTTCTTTTTACCTGCTCTCTTAACCGTATAGCTTTGACCTGATATAATTCGGCTAAATCTCTATCAAGCATCACCTGAACACCACTTAAAGTAAAAATTCGATTTTGAATTTGTTGAAATTCTATTATTTGATTACTCATAATTTATTCTTTTGCTTTTAAGGTTACAATTTGTGACCTTAAAAATTCTTCATTTTCTAAGGTGCCATTTTGGTATCTTAAAGAATTCTCATCATTTTCTTTTGGTATCACATTTTGTAACCGGTTCAAGTTTCTCCTATATACCAAAAGCTCAATTTTGTTCCTTTTTCTTAAAAAAAATCGTAGCACGACTTTGAGTCGTACCACGATTTT
>JAIORY010000402.1 GCA_021107915.1 Bacteroidales bacterium
TTTTACATTTGCATCGAACTTTAAATTTTATTCATTATGAAAACAAATTATTTGCTTCCAAATCGTTTTAAACTAATCGGATGGATTATTTTTATTCCAAGCTTTATTCTTGGTATTTTATTTTTAATTTTCGAATTTGAACCAAATTTTCTTAACATTAAACTCTTTGCATTTGCTAAGGAATCAGTTAATTTTTTAACGGGGTCGACAAGTAAGGAATATTTTACTTTTGTAAAAACAAACGCACTTGATGAGATTTTAGCATTGAGTTTAATAATAAGTGCTTTGTTTGTAGCTTTTTCAAAAGAAAAAGATGAAGATGAATTTATCTCCAAAATCAGACTTGAATCTCTTGTTTGGGCTACATACATAAATTATGCAATTTTATTTTTTTCAATAATATTTATATTTGGAATGCCATTTTTTTGGGTCATGGTTTGCAATATGTTTACTATACTGATTTTCTTTATTATCAGGTTTAACTGGCTTATATACAAATCAAAAAAAACTGTAAAAAATGAAGAATAATATAAAAGTAGAGCGGGCAATAAAAAACATAACTCAGCAGCAACTGGCAAAATCAGTTAAGGTCAGCCGGCAAACAATTAATGCCATAGAAAGCGGTAAATATGTTCCATCAACAGTATTATCTTTAAAAATCGCAAATCATTTTGGGAAAACTGTAAATGAAGTTTTTCAGTTGGAGAATTCGGATTGGAAATAAAAAAACCACCAAACAAAAATATTGTCTGGTGGTTAAATAGTATCTATAAAGTAAGTAATTGATTTAAGAATATCGAACACCGATTAACGATTTGCGAAGTGAAAAATCTTAAATCTTAAATCATTTTCATAGGATCAACCCACTCATCGAATTGCTCGTTATTAAGAAATCCCAGTTCAATTGCGGCTTCTCTTAAAGTTGTTCCTTCGGTATGAGCTTTTTTAGCAATTTTTGCTGATTTTTCGTAACCGATATGAGGATTTAAAGCAGTAACCAGCATCAATGAATTTTCTAAATTTTGCTTGATATTAGCTTCGTTAGCTTCGATTCCAATCACACAATTATTTGTAAACGAAACGCAAGCATCGCCAATTAATCTTGCAGACATCAGTAAATTAAAAATCATAACAGGCTTAAAAACGTTAAGCTGAAAATGGCTATGAGTACCTCCCATTGCAATCGCTGCATCATTTCCAATCACCTGTGCGCAAACCATTGTAATTGCTTCGGTTTGGGTGGGGTTAACTTTTCCGGGCATAATTGATGATCCGGGTTCGTTAGCAGGAAGATTAATTTCTCCGATACCACATCTTGGTCCTGAGCCAAGCAAACGAATATTATTTCCAATACTCATAAGACTAACTGCGAGAGTTTTCAATGCTCCTGAAGACTCAACCATTGCATCATGGGCAGAAAGAGATTCAAATTTATTTTCGGCAGTATAAAATGGAAATCCGGTAAGTTCAGCAATTTTCTTTGCAACTAATTCTGAATATCCTTTGGGAGTATTTATTCCTGTACCAACAGCAGTTCCGCCAAGGGCAAGCTCTTTTAAATGTTCAAGTGTGCATTTTAATGCTTTAAGACCATGATCTAATTGCGAAACATATCCCGAAAATTCCTGTCCTAGAGTTAGTGGAGTCGCATCCATAAGATGTGTTCTTCCAATTTTTACGACATCTTTGAACTCCTCAGCTTTTTTCGCCAAAGTATCTCTGAGTAACTCAACTCCCGGAATAGTAGTTTCAACTATCATTTTGTAAGCAGCTATACTCATTGCAGTTGGAAAAGTATCGTTTGATGATTGTGATTTATTTACATCATCATTAGGATGAATGAAACTTTTTCCTTCACCAAGTTTACCTCCTTTAATTACATGAGCACGGTTTGCAACTACTTCATTGCAATTCATGTTTGATTGTGTTCCCGAACCGGTTTGCCAGATAACAAGAGGAAAATTATCATCTAATTTACCTTCAAGTATTTCATCACAAACCTGAGCTATTATATCAGATTTATCTTTTGACAAAACACCTAATTCGGTATTAGTCAAGGCAGCAGCTTTTTTTAAATAAGCAAATGCTCTGATAATTTCAACCGGCATTGATCCTTCTTCGCCAATTTTAAAATTCTCTTTTGATCGTTGTGTTTGTGCTCCCCAGTATTTTTCTGCCGGAACTTTAACATCACCCATTGTGTCTTTTTCAATTCTGTATTTCATTTTTTGTTTTTTATTTGATTAGTTATCGGTTTTTTCATTTTCCATTTCAAATTTATTAATTATTCCAAGTGTTAGAGATTTTATTTTTTCAAGCTTTTCAGAATAAATATCAACATTATACTGACTTATATAATTAAGCTCTAATGAAATCAACAACAAAGTATTTAAATCAGATAGACAATCAAGAGTATTGTATAAGTTTTTTAAAAAGGATGTTTCGGAATGAAATAAAAGTCCTTTTGAAATATTTGTGGGAATAGAAATTGCATTATCTTTCATTCTTCTGACAATTCCGTTTTTTTCTTCTTCAGGAAAAGTACTAGTTAAAAGATAAATTTCCTTGACAAAATCCAGACTTTCCTGCCAGACAGTTAGATTTGAAAATGCTTTTTGATTTTTCATATTATTGGTTTTTCATTTCTTTTGTAAAACACTGTATTTCATAGCATGAAGTCCGCTGAAGCGGACTACAGATTGTTTTTCAAACACCATTAAATC
>JAIORY010000292.1 GCA_021107915.1 Bacteroidales bacterium
GCATCAATAAGGAAAGGGAAATTGAATAAATGAAAATCGCTTGTAAGCTCCGCTCCGCATGAGTTGTAATTGCTTTTTATATCTCCAATAAAACCAAATGCCTGATCATAAAATAAATTTAATTTAAATCTCTTAAAATAAATTAACTGACCAATGCCGGCATCGAGATAAAACAACGGGAACTTATAGTTGAAAGCAAAACTGTAAAAATCATCATTTGCCAAATGAATAAATCCACGAGGATAATTTGCAATATTGCTGAAAGTATAATCTCCCTGCTTCTTTTTTTGATATGCCCAATATAATCTTGTTCCATGATGTTTGAAAATGCCCGGGAAATATAAATTTCCTGCAATTCCCAGAATATTACTTTTTATTTCACTAAAAGGAACATTTGAAAATCTGAAATAAACTACCTGTCCCCATTGAGGAAACATGTCCTTTGGCGAAGTTTTTAAAGTGTTGGAAAAATAAAAGCTGTAATCAATTGTATTGATATTGTCATTTTCAAATTCCACGGGAGAAGATTCGGACATTTTAAGAAATTTCCGTGAAAAAAATATACCCGGTTGAATCCATCTGAAATATTTCCCGCTCGAAAAATTTAACGGAAGATAAGTTCCAAACCTGACATTTGTTTCCCGCCACGAATAATCTGTTTTATTATCTAAAGAATCTGTAGAAACACCCCATCGTTTTCCTTGATCGAAATGCAAATCCAAAACCGGATACCACCCTTTGTATGTAAAATCAGCATAATATTTACCACATTCTTCATTAATATCATATTCATAACCCAAAGTGGTAAATGCTGTGCTCAGCTTGTTTTGCGACATCAAGCTCACTCCCGGTTTAAAACCTGAATTATCCACATCAATAGAAACGGGAGCCCATGAATGAAAATTAAACAGGTTTAAAATTCTGGAATAATTTTTTATTTCATATTCCTTTTCGGGAATACTGTCGGTATTTAATACCCAATTTTCTTCTTCCGAAATGTCTTTATAAAGTTTTAATGAATTGTCCGTAATTTTTTCGAGAGGTTCCCATTGATTTATTCCAATTGTTGATTTTACAATCTGATATCCCTTGCTTGTATAATTTGAATAGATCAGGAATTTTTTATCCGGTGAAACTGCTACATCTGTTGCTCCAAACCGGGCTGATGTTACTCTGAATATTTTTTGTGATGATGTGTCGATGGCATAAATATTATTGATGCCGGAATAAGCTCCGGTAAATAAAATATAGTTTTTATAAAATACAGGTGTGGATATTTCCGTGTATTTAAAAGGAAGAATATTTTTTATTGATGAGGTTTTAAGATCAAGAATTGCAATACTTTTTCCTTTTTTATTCATTGTCATGAAAACAATTTTTCGACTGTCATCCGACCACGAAGGCGTGATAATAAATGAATTGTTATCTGTTTTGAGTTTTTTCAAGACAGAACCATATTCCGGATCAAGTAACAACAAAGAATAATTATTATTTTCGGAAACTTCAACAGTTGAAATATATTTTCCGTCAGGAGAAAATGAAGGAGCAAAATATCTGCTTCTCCTTGTTAGTTTTTTGGTCTTTTTTGTTTTTAGATCATAAATTTTGATGACTGAATAATTTCTGTTTTGCCAACGAGGATCATAAGTTTTTTCTGCCCAACAGATTTTATTATCCGAAAAAGATAACATCTCATGAAAAGTAATGCCGGGTGTAAATATCTTTTTTTCTTCTCCGGTTTTGTCAAAGATCACAAAACGGGTAATATCATCAATTCCTGTTTTCTCGGCAAGAATTTTATTTTCATCAATAAATACTCCTAATTTGTAATTTGTGTGCCATCTTTCATTATCAGGACTAAGAACATCATAAAAACTATATTTTTCTCTTTTTGATTGAAGTTCCCATCCGGCTTCAAGTTCACCGATGGTTTTGTTATAAAGTTTCCGTTTTGTAAGTCCTGTTTTTTTCTTTATGCCTTTTGAAAAAGGAGTGATAATAAATGGAAATTTCCCAACTGTGTTCAGAGTTGAATTCCACAAACTCATTCCATACATTTTTCTTGATTGGGCGACAAGATTATAACCTAAAACATAATAGTTGGGAATAAAATTCTTAAAAGAACCAAGTGTTGCCTTTACGTAAGGATATTTTCCTTTGTCAAGAATTTGAGTTCTTAAAGGCATAGAAAATTGCGGGACTCTTCCACGCCCCGATTTGCTGAGAGCAGTTTCAGTGCAAACAGCATCTCCTTCGATAAACCACATTGGAACAAACAAACCGAAAACTGCAATATTCCCTTGTTGCCCGAAAACATAAGATAAGAATTTTGTAAACCCTTGCCTGACCTTTTTAAATTGCGAAATATGCCGGTACTCGTGTATCGAAAGTTGCTCAAGCCAGTCCTGTGAATCAATATCCTGTGGCGGACAAGTAAAAAACTCCATTCTTTTTGGAGCAAGCGAAGCAAAAGCATTAGACGTAACTAATTGATTGTGTAGAATTATTGTGGTTTTGTCAGCTTTGATATTCAAAGACCCTACTGTTTTGTTTTTTGTAAATTCCAAAGTATTACCTACAAATTGTGCTTGATCTTTAAAGTTTTCAGGAAAGATAATTTTGAAACTTTCGGTTTTTATCATCTTCCATTTCGTGCGAAAAGGATCCTGACCTGAGCTGAAATATTGTGAAAATGCGTTGTTTTGAAAAAACAGAAATAAA
>JAIORY010000386.1 GCA_021107915.1 Bacteroidales bacterium
ATTAACCTTTTTATTAACTAATAATTTTAACATCATGTCAAACAAATCACAAAAATTATCAGACGTTCTCCAACGTCAAAGAATCCTTATCAACAACAGTTTATCAGACCCTACTATTGCCGATCGTATGGCACAATATGGCTATCCGGCAGAAGTTATTCAACAAGCCAAAGCAATTCTTAATGATGCAGAAGATCTGTATTCTCAACAAAAAAAGGAATACGGTGAATACCACGAAGCCACATCAGCATTTTATAATGCCCGTGATGAATTTCATGAAATCTATAATCGCGATTTAAAATTTGCACGTATTGCATTAATCAACAAAGCAGCTACACTTGCTAAAATTGGAGCTTCCGGTGAAAGATTTTATTCTATTTCTAAATATATTGAGCAGGCAAAAACCTTTTACAAAAGTTTTGTTGATGATGCAGAACTTGTTACAGCCATGTCAAAATTCGGATATACACTCGAACATTTTCAAAACCAATACAACAATGTAAGCGGATTTAATGAGATGCTCGAAACCTCAACAAAAGAACAAGGTGACGCACAACAAGCTACCAAAGCACGCGATGCCAAAATGGATGAATTACTATCATGGTCATCAATATATCGTAAAGTAGCATTCCTTGCATTTGAAGACGACGCCCAGTACCTTGAAAAACTCGGTATCTTAGTACGTTCGTAACAATAAAAGCACCCCCTTTCAATTTCCCCCATAGGGGGAAAAGTACAAGAAACCAACAAAGAATAAGAAATCAGAAATCTTGCAGAAAGTAACTCCTTCCTCCCGATTACTATCGTGGATTTGGGGGAAGGTCCATACGGACTCCCTACGGTCGTTGGGAAGGGGGTGATGTCATTCTGAAAGAGTTCCGCCCACCAAAGCCATTTTCTTCTAAAAACACTATCACGGAACGATTGAAGAAACTCCCTGCCAAACAGAAGAACTCTGCGAAGAGCAAGACCGGCCTTTGAGAATTTTTGTACAAAACAAGGAATAGGTTTGTGCGTTGGATTTAGTAAGCATCCCCAAAGTCCCGAATTGATAAACTAAGCGAAACATAATAAACATCACAGAGGGACGGCTGGGGATGCGTGAGAAAACCTGTTCCGTAGTTTTTGTAGAAAATTCTCAGCAGCCTTGATTTTTTGTTACTTTTTTATCAAGAAAAAAGTAAAATAAAAAATAAAAAAGATTACTATCCTTACAAAAACACTACCAGAAATCTTGGGGAAAGTAACTCCTTTCTCCCGATTACTCGTGGATTTGGGGAAAGGTCCATACGGACTCCCCACAGTCGTTGGAAAGGGGGTGATTTTCTGTGCAATTATTCTCAATAGAAATGAAATATTTTGTTAATTATTCTCACTATATAAAGAATAAATTTTATATTTGGAGCGATTAATCGATAGAAATATCATGGAGAAGAATTATAAACAAATAGTTTTAGAGCAACGGGAGGAAATCCCTTTTTACACTCAGCTTGGGTGGGTGCCACGTGAGCAGGAATCAGCCATTGATATTAACAGCCGTCTGGCACAGATTATCACAGGTGTCAGGCGATCAGGTAAATCTACTCTTGCTCACAGAGCATTGAGCGGAACAAATTATGCCTACATAAATTTTGATGATGAGCGGCTTGCAGGTCTTGATGCTGATACTCTGAACCAGATGCTTGAAGCCCTTTATACAGTGTACGGTGAATTCAGTCACTTACTTCTTAATGAGATTCAGAATATTGAACACTGGCATCTTTTCGTAAACCGTCTTCTCCGGAATAACATAAAAATTATTTTAACCGACTCAAATTCAAAATTACTAAATCGTGAAATGGCTTCTCATCTTACCGGTCGTTATTCCACTATTGAACTCTTTCCCTTTTCTTTCCATGAATATCTCGTTGCAAAAGGAAAGAAATGGAGTAAGACAGGTACAGCAAGAGAAAAAGGCCTTTTGCAAGGTTTGTATAACGAATACATCGAAAATGGTGGTTTTCCTGAAGTTGTTGCCGGAGAACCAAAACACAGCTATATCAACAATCTTTTCGATGCCATTGTTACCCGCGATGTCATTTATAGACACAATATCCGGCACATCCGTACTTTTCGTGATTTGTCTATTTACCTTGCCGGAAATTTTGCATCTGAGATCAGTTATAACCGTTTGAAGAATATATTCGGACTTGGAAGCGAAAATACTGCCAAAAACTACCTTGCTTATCTCAACGAAGCATATTTAGTGGCTTGTCTTCCAAAGTTCTCTTTCAAAAAACAAGAGAGTCTGCGCTACCGCAAAATATATTTAATTGATACTGCTTTCTCTTTAGTGGCAGGCAATAGTTTCACACCAAACTATGGACGTTTACTCGAGAATGTGGTCTTTCTTCATCTCGCCAGAAAAGCTGCTCGCCACAGATTCGAACTTTTCTATTATAAAAAACTGTTTGAGGTTGATTTTGTTATTTACAGTAACCGAAAAGTACTTGAGCTTATTCAAGTTGTACAATCAACCACCGACAGCAAAACATTGAAGCGGGAGCTTAGAGCGTTACTCATTGCCGCAGTTGAATTAAAAGCAGAAAAACTTACCATAATTACTTTTGATGAAAGAAAAGAATTAAATGAAGAAGGCAGAACTATTCAGATTGTGCCTGTAACAGAATGGCTGCTTGATGATGCGATGTGATAAAAGTGACATTTAA
>JAIORY010000426.1 GCA_021107915.1 Bacteroidales bacterium
ATTAACCCATTATTCTCTATATATTGATATAGTATCTTAATAATTGTTAAAAGTCATAATTTAATTATTGCAAAAGTGATAAATAATCACGTACTTTGAAAAAAATTCCAACTACAAAAAAAATTCATTTATTTAAAACCCAAAAAAAATCTAAGCTATGAAATTAATGAAAATTTTTCTAACATTTATTATTGTTTGCGTATTTGCAAATGTCAACGCACAACCTCAAATGCCCGCTGTTCCGATTGATCAAGACGTTGTTGTCGGGCAATTAGATAACGGATTAAAATACTATATCCGAAAAAATGTTCGTCCGGAAGAACGAGCAGATTTTTACATTGTTCATAATGTAGGAGCAATTCTCGAAAATGATGACCAAGATGGTCTCGCTCACTTTTGCGAACACATGGCTTTTAACGGTACAAAAAACTTTCCTAAAAAAGGAGTTCTTAATTTTCTTGAAAGAATTGGAGTTAAGTTTGGGCATAATGTTAATGCTTTTACAGGAACCGATGTTACTTGTTATAACCTGAACGATGTTCCGACTACTAACGAAACATGGATAGATTCTGCATTATTGGTTTTACACGACTGGTCGCATTATGTATCGTTTGAAGATGAGGAAATTGATGCCGAACGTGGCGTGATTCGTGAAGAATATAGAACACGAAGAAATGCAAATTTCCGTACTATGAAAAAATTAATGGATGTAACTTACAATAATTCAAAATATGCCAGAAGAGATGTAATTGGACAATTAGATGTTATTGATAACTGTTCGTACGAAACAATGCGGGATTTTTATAATGAATGGTACAGAACCGACCTTCAGGCAGTGATTATTGTGGGAGATATTGATGTTGAAAAAATGGAGCAAAAAGTCAAAGTTCTTTTTTCTCAAATCCCAAAACATGAAAATCCAAAAGAACGTTACGATATTGAAATACCGGATAATAAAGAACCTCTTGTTGGTATTGTTACTGATCCCGAAGCAAATAATATTATGATTCAGGTATATTTTAAACATGATATTGTAAAACCTGAACAAAAAGATCAATCATATCTTATTTATACATTAATGCGAGACTTTTGTATTACAATGCTGAATAATAGATTTTCGGAATTAGTACAAAAACCAAATCCTCCTTTTGTAGTAGGACAAAGTTATTTTGGTTCTTTAACGAGAACAAAAGATATGTTCGCGTTATTTTCTATTGCATCTCCTCAAAAAGAAAAAATTGCTCTCACCACTTTATTAACCGAAGCTGAAAAAGTAAAAAGATACGGGTTTACCATATCTGAATTTGAGAGAGCAAAAAAAGAATTTTTAAGCAATCTGGAAACAAGATTTAAAGACAAAGACAATAGAAAAAACAATTCTTTTGTTTGGAAATATTTTAGTCATTTTCTGACAAATGAACCTATTCCAAGTCTTGATTTTTATTATACAATGATAAAGCAAATTGTCCCTTTTCTTAATATTGAACAGATCAATATGCTTGCCAAGTCATTTATTACTGATGAGAATATTGTTGTAACAGTTTCTGGTCCGGAAAAAGACTTGGAATCACTCCCAACGAAAGAGGAGATTTTACAAGAACTTGAAAATATTAAAACCGCAGAAGTTGAAGCTTATAAAGATGAAATGTCTGACAAGCCATTAATTGAAAATATTCCCGAAGCCGGAACGGTTGTGGAAGAAACAAAAATCGAACAATTTGATGCTACTGAGTGGACTTTAAGTAATGGCGTAAAAGTTATTTTCAAGAAAACAGATTTTAAAGATGATGAGATTTTAATGTCTGCATTTAGTTTTGGAGGCACGTCATTATATGATATAGAAGATTTGCCCTCAGCGGGATTTGCTTCTACTTTGATTGGTCAGTATGGTCTTGGAGATTTTACTTCCATTGACTTGAAAAAAATTCTAACAGGAAAAGTTGTCAGGGTAAATCCTTACATTAGTAGTGAGAATGAGGGTTTTTCAGGTAGCTCTTCTGTTTCGGATTTAGAAACTTTGTTTAAACTTACATATTTATATTTTAAAAATCCTCGTTTTGATAAAGATGCTCATGATGCATTTATGGAACGAATAACTGCTTACTTCCAAAATATGAGCATGGATCCCCGAACCGTATTTAACGATTCTGTTGCAGTTATTAATGCTGATCACCATCCGAGAGTACAACCGGTAAATGTTGAATTTCTGGAAAAAGTAGAATTTGAAAAAGTGAAGAGAATTTATAAAGAACGCTTTGCTGATGCTAACAATTTTACTTTTGTATTTGTTGGTAATATTGATGTTGAAACTTTTAAACCTCTCGTTGAAACCTATTTGGCTTCTTTACCAAACGTTAAAAATGAAGAAACATATAAAGATAATGGTGTAAGAGCTCCGAAAAACAAAGTTGAGAGAGTTATTACAAAAAAGCTTGAAGTTCCAAAATCAACCATTTCAATTAATTATAGTGGCAAGTTTGATTATGATGATTATTTTGAAAGAATAAATGCCAAAGTTATTTCCCATGTTTTGGAATTACGATTTACTGAAGTTATTCGCGAAAAAGAAGGTGGAACTTATGGAGTTAGAGTAAGATTGTCAACATCCAAATATTCATGGGAAAATTATAATCTTACAATTAATTTTGACTGCGATAATGAAAAAGCCGATAAACTTAAAAAATTAGTTTATGAGGAAAT
>JAIORY010000016.1 GCA_021107915.1 Bacteroidales bacterium
AAAATAATTTCCCATTTTTGGAATACATTTCTTATATTTACAAATCAATAATAATTAGAATAATTATAATTATCACTACATCAATCAAATAAAAATTTTGCATATTTGGTACAATAATTGAAAACGTATTAAAAAAATAAACCGATGAAAAAGATTCACATTTTTTTAGTATTTAGTATTCTCCTTTTTACAATAAGTTCGTGTAAAAAATTTCCAGATAACCCACCACCTGAGTTTTATGATATTGAAAATCTAAAAGCAGACGATAATTTTGATTGGGAAACATCAATTGATATTGAATTCAAAATTACCACTATTTTTTCGGGTGTTATTAACATTTCTTCCGAAAATGGTGTGATTTTATATCATAAAGGATTTTATAATGTTGTGAATCCAACTTATGATGTTTCGGTGAATCTCCCAAAATATATCGATAAAGTACTTATTAATGGTCAGTTAGTTGAAATTTCCGGTACAACTGTAAATGTTGATTTGGATGCTAAAAACATTCAATTTAATGATGGTGCTTTTCAAAAATCAATATTTGATGAAGATAGACTAGCATATTGGCAATTCAATGAAAATACAGGCAGTATTGCAAGTGATTCGGAAGGTGATAATGATGGTTCAATAACCGGTGCTGAATGGAAAACCGGAATAAATGGTAGTGCACTGGATTTTGATGGTGCAGGTGGACATGTAGAAGTTCCTTTAACTGATGAACTTAATTTTGGTGGTGAAAATGCAAGCTTTTCGGTTTGGTTTAAAGTGAATGAATTGGGTGATGATGGTACTCTTCTTTTTAACAGGATGAAATATATTATGAAGTTTGATAAATATGGCAGGGTGTCATTTGGTCTTTATAACCCTGAATGGTCGAGTGTTTCTATGAAATGGAAAGATAGAATTATTGATACTGATTGGCATAATGCGATTGTAACTTACAATGGAACTTATTTGAAATTATATCTTGATGCTAATTTATTGGCAACAACTACAACCAGCGGAGAAATTAGATCATCAAGTTCTGATATATTTATTGGAAATCAGGATACTTCTAATGATTTCTCGGCATTAATTGATGAGGTGGCAATTTATACAAGCACATTAACAGAAGATGAAATAAGTAATCTTTATGAAAATACGCCTAACCCGGGTACAGGAAATCAAAATTGTATTTCAATTTGGAAATTTAATGAAAATTCAGGTTCTATTGCTACTGATTCGGAAAGTACAAATAATGGCTCTATTTCAGGTGCACAATGGGAAACCGGTGTTGAAGGCAGTGCTTTAAGATTTGATGGAATTGATGATTACGTTATTGTACCAAACGCTGATAATCTTAATGTGTCTGAAAATATTACCATCATGGCTTGGGCAAAAACTCAGGAAAATAAATCAGCAAAAATTGCTCAAAAAGGTGACTGGGATGGACATGGAATTTATCAGGATAAATGGAACGGATGGAAATGTAATGTTCGTTTGGCTACAAATGTCAGCCATTCGATTAATTGGGGAAATGGAGTTCCTGTGCTTGACGAATGGTATCATATTGCCTTAACTTACAATGGTTCAATATTGAAGCTTATTGTAAACGGACAATTAAAAAGTACTAAATCGGTTTCGGGTGGTCTTAAAATTAACAGTAGAGATTTCTCAATTGGCTCTGATAATGGTGGACAAAAATTCTTTAACGGAAGTATTGACGATGTTAGAATTTATGGTAGTGCATTAAGTCAAACAGAAATTCGATATATTTATAATAATCCCGGAAATACCGGAGTTACAGATTCTGATGGTGATGGTGTTCAGGATAGTGATGATGATTTCCCCAATGACCCTGCCAGAGCATTTAGTAATTATATGCCGGCAGCAGGTTATGGAAGCCTTGCTTTTGAAGACTTATGGCCCGGAAGAGGTGATTATGATTTTAATGATCTGATTCTTGATTATCAATTTACAACTATTACTAATGCTCAAAATAAAATTGCTGAGATTGTTGGTTCTTTTGTGGTTCGTGCAATAGGTGCAGGTATGAGTAACGGATTTGGATTTCAATTTCCAAATAATAATATTGATGAAAATGATATTACCGTAAGTGGTTACAATATTCAAGATGGATATATTACACTTAATGAAAACGGAACTGAAGCAAATCAAAATAAACCTACAATAATTGTTTTTGATAATGCAAATAATATTTTACAGGCAAGCTCAGGTTTTGGTGTAAATGTTGAACCCGGAGCACCTTATGTAGAACCTGATACAGTTGAAGTTTCCCTGATTATTACACCAAATATTTATGTGGTTAGTGATATCGATCTGATAAATTTTAATCCTTTTTTGATTATTGATGAAACTCGTGGAAAAGAAGTACATCTCGCTGATTATGCACCCACAAACCTTGTTGATGAAAGCTATTTTGGAACAATGCACGACGACAGTAATCCTAATACAGGGAAATATTATAAAACAGAAAACAACCTTCCATGGGCAATTAAAATTTCCGAAAGTTTTGATTATACTATTGAAAAAGCACAAATTACCCATGCTTATTTGAAATTTTATGAATGGGCAGAATCTTCAGGTTCATTATATTCCAATTGGTATCAAGATGAATCAGGATACAGAAATGATGGAAATATTTATGTAGTGCC
>JAIORY010000254.1 GCA_021107915.1 Bacteroidales bacterium
TGAAAATTGATAAATTATAAAATTATCTCAACGGAATTTCGTTTTGCATGAATAAGATTACCTTTTAATAATTGTGATATGATTTTTTCCCAATTGGAGCTAAAATAATTATGTAATTCGTTTAAAGCATATTGCCAAATTTTTGAATCAGTCATTGAATGATCAATATCAACTACATGAAAAAACTTATCAGTATTAAAAAACTGGAAATACTTAGGCAGATTTACATCAACAAGAAATGAATATTCCATTATAAGTAATGTTTATAAAGCTAATTGCGGAGAAGAAAATAAGTTTTTATCAAGAATAGCAGAAGCATATTGAAGTGCAGCGGAAATATCTTCTTTTTCAAGAACAGGATAAGCTTTTAAAATATTTTCAATACTTTCACCCGCTGCCAGATATTCCAGAATTGTTTTAACAGTTATTCTCATTCCCCTGATTGTTGGTTTACCATTACAAATATCAGAATTGATGGTGATTTTATTCAAGTAGTTTTTCATAAGTAAAATAATAAATTATTGTTTTACAAATGTATTAAAAATTATTTAGCCCTAATTGTACCTGTTAATATTATTATTCGTAATTTTATCAATCATTTTTTATTACTATGAATATTCAAAATAATTCTCAACTACAACTTGCTTACGATTTTGTGCAGTTTACAGGAAAAAATATTTTCCTTACCGGAAAAGCAGGCACCGGAAAAACTACCTTTTTGCATGATCTTAAAAAACATTCACCCAAACGCATGGTTGTTGTGGCACCAACAGGTGTGGCAGCCATAAATGCTGCAGGTGTTACAATTCATTCCTTTTTTCAGCTTTCTTTCGGTCCTCAATTGCCGGATTATCAAACATCTGAATATAAGAATAATGAAAGGCAAAATAAAGTTAGAAGATTCAGTAAAGAGAAAATAAATATCATCAAGAGCATGGATTTGCTTATCATTGATGAGATAAGTATGGTTAGAGCCGATTTGCTGGATGGAATCGACAATACTTTGCGTAGATTTAGAAACAGAAATCTTCCATTTGGTGGCATTCAACTGTTAATGATTGGCGATTTGCAGCAACTTGCTCCGGTAGTAAAAGAAGATGAGTGGAGTCCGCTCCGGAAATATTATGATACACCTTTTTTCTTTAGCAGTAAAGCATTGCAAAAAACACAATATGTTACCATTGAATTGCAATTTGTTTATCGACAAAAAGACGAGCATTTTATTAAACTTCTAAATAAAATTCGTGACAACAAAATAGACAGGGAAGTTATAGATAAATTTAATGAAAGATATAAACCTGATTTTAACCCGGATAATGAAGGTTATATAATACTTACAACTCACAATAATAAAGCAAAACAAATTAATGATACTAAGTTGAATCGGTTATCGGGGAAAACCCACACTTTTGAAGCAGAGGTTACCGGCAATTTCCCGGATTATATATATCCAACTGATTATGAGTTAAAGCTAAAAGTAAATGCGCAGGTAATGTTTGTAAAAAACGATCCTAATCCCGCAAAGGATTATTATAATGGCAAAATTGGAACAATCACCAAAATTGATGATAATATCGTAACGGTAAATTGTGTTGGTGATGATGAGCCTATAAATGTTATGCCTGTGGAATGGGAGAAAATGAAGTATAAGATTGATGAAGAAACCAAAGAAATTAAAGAAACCGTTGAAGGTACTTTTACACAATATCCGCTGAAGCTGGCTTGGGCTATTACCATACATAAAAGTCAGGGATTGACTTTTGAGAAAGCTATTATTGATGCAGAGGCAGCTTTTGCTCACGGACAGGTTTATGTGGCTTTCAGTCGTTGCAAATCGCTGGAAGGTCTTGTTTTGAGTACTCCCATTGGAGCACATAGTGTAAAACACGACAGAACCGTTGAAAGTTTTACAAAGAATTATGAAGAAAACCAACCTGATGATGCTGTACTCGAATCATCGAAAAAAGCATATCAGCAACAATTATTAACCGATCTTTTTGATTTTGGCACTTTACAGAAATTCATCTTTTATTCCATCAAATTATTAAATGAAAATTCAAGTAGTTTGGAAAGCAACCCAAAAGATATTTTCATGGAAATTAATAAAACTGTAAAAGAGGAAATTACAAATGTATCAGGGAAATTTAAAAACCAACTTCTGAATTTATTTTCAAAAGAAATTGATATTGAAAAAGATTCTGAAATACAAGATAGAATTCAAAAAGCCGCCGGTTATTTTTCTGGAAAAATTAATGAATTGGTTTCTGATAAGATTGAGAATATTTCGATAGAAACTGACAATAAAGCAGTTCGTAAATCATTAAAAAATCAGATTAATAAATTATATCAGGAGGCAATATTCAAATCTGCTTGTTTGCAAGCCTGTCAAAAAGGGTTTATTATGAAAAATTATTTGAAGGCAAGAGCTATCGCTTCTCTTGAGGAAAATGCTTTAAAACCTTCCCGAAAAAAATCATCCGAAACTGTTGGCACCGATATTACCCGCCCTAATTTTTACAAAATTCTTAAAGACTGGCGTGATGCAAAAGCCGATGAACTTGATTGGGATGTTTACATGGTTTTACAGCTAAAAACCATGAGAGAGTTGAGTGCAAAACTACCTGTTACTAAGCAGGGATTAAAAGCAATTA
>JAIORY010000250.1 GCA_021107915.1 Bacteroidales bacterium
CCTTGACGGGAATTTCTGGAAAAACCAGGCATTGACGGATATCCTTCCATACTGGGCAGAACACTCCCTTGATACTGTTGACGGTGCGTTTATTACCCATCTTGATAGAATTGGGAGCCAAATTTTAGAAACTGAAAAATATCCAAGTATGATATCACGGCATGTTTTCAGTTATTCGGTTGCTTATCTTTTTACGGGTGAAGAAAAATATTTAAATATTGCATCCGCTGCAGTTGATTATCTTTTGGAACATGCGTGGGACAATGAATATGGCGGATGGTACGATTGTCTTGACAAACAAGGAAACCCAATTAAAACAACCAAAAGCAGCTTCATTCAGTTTTACACAAACACAGGATTGGCACTATATTATTTGGTTACTCACGATAAAAATGTGCTTCAACACATTGAAAGATCAAACGAAATCGCCGAAACAAAAAGACGCGACAGCATCAACGGTGGTTTCTATAATCAGTTAAACAGAGATTTAAGTGTGAAATCTTATGGAAAAAGTTTTTCTTCCGAAGTTGTTCCTGTTTCCAGTTATATGCTTTATTTGTATCTTGCCACAAGAAATGATAAATATCTTCATCAGGCGGAAAGAATTATGAAAATGGTATTAGATAAAATGAAAGACCCTGAAACCGGCTGGATTTTGGAATCTTTCGACAAAGATTGGAACTACAAAGAAAGAACTGAAAATCTTGAAAACGAAATAAATATCGGTCATAATCAGGAAGTTGTTTGGATGTTTCAACGGCTTTACCTTTTGACCGGTAAACAAGAATATTTAGATTCAACAAAAATCATAACAGAAAAAATCTACAAATGGGGATTTGCTGAAAACGGAATTTGGTACACCGGTGTCGGAAGGACAGACCCATCTTTGCATACTGATTTTACGTATTGGTGGATACAGGTTTACGGAAATATGTTTGACATTTTTCTTTATAAATTTACCGGTGACAAAAAATATCTTGACCATTTTAAAAAAGGTGCTGATTTCTGGAACGAATATTTTATTGATAAAAAATATGGAGACAATTATATGAGTGTTTTCCTTGACGGGAAAATAAAAGACGATAAAAAAGCAGGACAGTATAAAACTTCTTATCACACAATGGAATACAACCTGTTAACTTATCTGTATCTGGATTTATGGGTAAACAAAAAACCTGTTGAGCTTTATTATTGTATTCAATCTCCCGAAAAAAACGAAAAAATTTATCCGTCTCCGTTTGAAGACCTATCGGTAAAAATTAAAGAAGTAACAATAAACGGAGAGAACTGGACAGATTTCAACAAAGATGAAGGATACATAAATTTACCGGAGTTAGAGAAAGTTGAGATGAAAGTTGTTTTAAAGTGATGGAACACGGATGTTGCGGATTACACGGAAAAAAACATAAATGAAACATTCAGAAATAACTTAAAAATAAAATCTCTACATCTCAGCGTTTATTCAAACAAATAGTTAAACGCAGAATCGCAAAGGCACAGAGAAAATAGTATAGTATCAATAAATAAACTAAATATGAAAACAACTCTATCAAAACTAAAACTATTTACTTCACTGATTATATTTGCAGTGATTATATTATCAGGATGTTCAAATCCTAAAAATCAGGAAAGCACTGATGATGAAAAAAACCTTGCTGCCGACACTAATGTTTTTGAAGGAAGTTTCTGGAGAAATCAGGCATTAACGGATATTATGCCTTACTGGCTAGAATATTCACTTGATACTGTTGACGGGGCTTTTATTACTAATTTCGACAGAAGTTGGAATCAAATTAAAGGAACAGAAAAACATCCGAGCATGATTTCAAGGCATATTTTTGGTTATTCTGTTGCTTATCTTTTTACAGGTGAAGAAAAATATTTGAATATTGCTTCCGATGCTGTGGATTTTCTTTTAGAACATGCGTGGGACAAAGAATATGGCGGATGGTATAATCGTCTTGACAAACAAGGAAATCCTATAGACTCCACGAAAAACACCTTTGTGCAATTTTATACAAACACAGGATTGTCATTGTATTATTTGGTTACCCATGATAAAAATGTACTTCAATACATTGAAAAATCAAACGAAATTGCAGAGACAAAAAGGCAAGATACTATCAATGGTGGATTCTTTGATGTTTTAAACAGGGATTTAAGTGTAAAATCTTATGGTAAAAATTTCTCATCAGAAGTTGTTCCAGTTTCCAGCTATATGCTTTATTTGTATCTTGCCACCAGAAATGACAAATATCTTGAACAGGCTGAAAGAATTATGAATATTGCCCTGGATAAAATGCAGTGTCCGGAAACCAACTGGATTATAGAACCATTTGATAAAAATTGGAATTATATAACAAAAAATAGTGGTTTAAAAACCGAAATAAATATCGGTCATAATCAGGAACTTGTATGGATGTTTTACAGGCTTTATCTTTTAACAGGAAAAAAGGAATATTTAGATTCAACAAAAACTATTACAGAAAAAATTTACAAATGGGGAGTTGCTGAAAATGGAGCATGGTACAGCAGTTGCGGAAGAAAAGACCCTTCTATGCACACCGGTTTTTCATATTGGTGGATACAGGTTTATGGAAATATGTTCGACATTTTTAATTATAAACTTACCGGAGA
>JAIORY010000347.1 GCA_021107915.1 Bacteroidales bacterium
AATTCTTCCCATCTTTCGTCCCAACCTCGTTTGTGTGATGAAAGATTTGCAACCATAGT
The DNA here is from genome assembly GCA_021107915.1 of Bacteroidales bacterium. Classification (GTDB taxonomy): domain Bacteria; phylum Bacteroidota; class Bacteroidia; order Bacteroidales; family JAIORY01; genus JAIORY01. The sequence goes on from JAIORY010000347.1 coordinate 60, forward strand.
TCCCAATGAAACACCAAGAGAACCAACATAAGCAGAGATAGAACCTCCACCCGGAGCAGGTGACTCGGAAGCTGTTTCATCAGCAAAACCGGTCAGGGTCATATCAATAAGTTTATCTTTGTTATCATCTTCAAGCATAAACTCAATAATTTTTTCTTTAGGAACAAAAGTTTTAAGATCATCAAGACCCATTGATTTTATTGCAATTTTCAGAAGTTCGCTTTGTGAAATCCCAAGAGAGCGGTTTTGTTTTTTAAGGAAATATTTTCCCGCATCCAACATTGCCTGCAAAGGAATAAGTCCGACTAACTCAGAACCTGTTACTCTGATTCCTCTTTCCAAAGCTTTTTTGAAAACCTCGTCGTAAGCAATATGAACAGGAGTAACACTAATATTTGTTAAATTCATTGAAATTTGAGCAACACCATATTCTTCGATAAACCAGCCAATTCCTTTTACACATTTCAGAGAACCCGGAATCATGACAGGTTTTCCGTTTTCATCTTTAACAATTTTTCCTGTTACCGGATTACCCTCTCTTTTTGAACGACCACGTTCACGAACATCAAAAGCAATAGCATTTGCACGCCGTGTAGAAGTTGTGTTCAGGTTAACGTTAAAAGCAACTAAAAAATCTCTTGCACTAACAGCAGTAACACCGGCGGTAACATTAAGTTTGGCAGGACCAAAATCAGGTTTCCAGTGAGGATCGGTCAGTTTTTCTGCCATTCCTTCGTATTCACCTGAACGGCAATTTGCAAGGTTTCTTCTTTCTTCAGTAAAGGCAGCATTTTCGTAACAATAAACAGAAATGTCAAGCTCCTCTCCTATTCGTTTGGCAAGTTTACGAGCGTATTCCACAGTTTCTTCCATTGTAATTCCCGAGACAGGAACCAAAGGACAAACATCGGTTGCACCCATTCGCGGGTGTTCCCCTTTGTGTTTTCTCATATCAATAATTTCAGAAGCTTTTTTTACAGCAAGAAAAGTAGCGTCAATAACTGCGTCAGGTGTTCCCACAATAGTAACAACAGTACGGTTGGTTGCAGCACCCGGATCAACATCAAGAAGTTTTACACCTTCTACTTTTTCAATTTCATCAGTAATTTGTTTTATTATACTCATATCCCTGCCTTCGCTGAAATTAGGTACACATTCGATTAGTTGTTTCATTTTTTAATTATTTTAATATAAAGTTCATTAAGTTTATTGTTTCTGCTGATATTTTATGTGGAAATGATTTAATGTGTAAATAATTAAATACAAAATCGATTAATTTTATCATTCTATCATTTTATCATTAATTCTTAAAATCTAAAATCATAATTCATAATTCTAAAATTCAATCACTTTTCCATTCAAGATAACAGTTTCCACCTTATTATTTCCAAACGAATAAGGCATATATTCATAAGTTGGTATTTCTTTTGTGATAAAGACATTTGCTTTTTTACCAACAGCAATGCTACCGAGTTCTTCGCTCAAACCCATTGCATAAGCACCATTGATAGTAGTTGCATTTATTCCTTCCTCGGGCAACATTTTATAAGCTATGCTTCCCATCGACAAGACAAATTGCATATTTCCTGAAGGAGAAGAACCCGGATTAAAATCACTTGCCAAAGCTACCGGCAATCCGGCATCAATCATTTTCCTTACCGGAGCATAAATCATCCCAAGAAAAAACGCAGCTCCCGGAAGAACAGTTGGCATAGTTTCGGAATTCAATAAAGCCTGAATTTCTTCATCTCCGGTATATTCCAAATGATCAACTGAAAGGGCATTATATTTTACTCCAATTTGTATCCCACCGGAATAATCAAGTTCATTGGCATGAATTTTTGGTCTTAAACCATATTTCATCCCTGCCAATAAAATCCTGTCGGTATCTACAACGGTAAAAAATCCTCTATCACAAAATACATCAATATAATCAGCCAATTCTTCGGCGGCAACCATTGGTATCATCTCATTAATTACAAGATCAACATACTCCCCCTGATTGGAACGATATTCGGCAGGAACAGCATGAGCACCGAGGAATGTTGATTTTATTGTTAGCGGTGAAAGTTTATTTAACTGCCTGATAACTCTGAGCATTTTCAATTCATCTTCGGTATTCAGTCCATATCCGCTTTTAATTTCAACAGCACCGGTTCCATAAGCAGCAATTTCATTCAACCTGATTAAAGCTGATTCAACTAATTCTTCTTCACTTTCCTCATGAAGTTTTTTAGCAGAATTTAGAATTCCTCCCCCTCTTTTTGCAATCTCCTCATAAGACAATCCTTTTATTTTATCAATATATTCAATTTCTCTGCTTTGCGGATAAACAAGATGTGTATGAGAATCGCACCAGCTTGGAAATACCATTTTTCCTGAAGCATCAATAACTTTAGCTTCCTGCGACATCCCGTCAAGTTTTGCATTGTCGATTTCATTCATTTTTCCGAAAGATGAAATTTTCCCATCTTCTAATAATAGCCAGGAATCTTTGATTGTATTCAATTCCGACATCTCTTTTCCCTTAACCAATAATTTTGGTTTTT
>JAIORY010000277.1 GCA_021107915.1 Bacteroidales bacterium
AAAGCAAAACAAAAATCCCTTGTCTTTCTCTTTTGTTAAAACTAAAATATTCTTTTAGGAATCGTAGCATAGTGATTGTAATTAAAATTTTAGGTTTTATATTGTTTGTAGTTGGTTTTATTAAATGTCAACTCATTATAGAAATTCAACATTCAACATTACTTATTCTTATTGCAAAGTCAATAAATCTGTCTTCTAAATCAAATTTTTTCATTTTCAATTTTTTTACTTGTTTATTGATTATTGAGTGTTGCTTATTGAGTGTTTTTGCTAAATAACATCAATAGTTAATGTAGAAATAAATATTACCTATTTAAATCAACATATAACCAAATTTTATTTAAGAAACACGCACTTTTGTTTAATACCAAAAACAAAAAAATGTTCCAGAAGATAAGATGTGTTTTTAAAGAAAAATTGCCACGAAGACACCAAGACACTAAGGTACACAAAGAATACACAATCAATATAATAACCTTTGTGAATGTTGCTTATTGAGTGTTTTTTTGAGTATCGAACACCGAACACCCCTGAAAGCTTTAGGGGTAACGATTTTTGATTTATTTGTGATTGAAAAATATTATTTATACTTCTTTATTTCTCCACTTTTCAGCCGCGACATATAAGATTTTAGATCTTTTCTTACTTCACCGGATAAAAGTAATAAACCGAAAATATTTGGAAAAGCCATGCTAAGGATCATCATATCCGAGAAATCAATTACAACATCAAGAGTTGAAGAAGCACCGATTACAGCAAAACTTAAAAATATAACCTGAAAAATTCTTGTACCTGTTTTACGGTTTCCAAGTTTGTTTTCAAAAAATCCTCCAAATAAATAATCAAATCCTTTTAAGCCATAATACGACCATGAGATCATTGTTGAGAAAGCAAATAAAAATATTGCTCCTGCAAGTAAATATGGAAACCATGAAAATACACTTCCAAATGCGGCGGATGTTAATTGCGAACCTTCGAGATGTCCCGGGTTTAAGTGAAATCCTGAGAAAATAATAACTAAAGCTGTCATGGTGCAAATAACCACAGTATCGATAAAAGGTTCTAACAGAGCTACAATTCCTTCACTGATTGGTTCATCGGTTTTAACGGCGGAGTGAGCAATTGATGCTGAACCAACTCCGGCTTCGTTTGAGAATGATGCCCTCTGAAAACCTAATATCAGAACACCAATAAATCCACCTTTTATTGCAGTAGCATTAAATGCTCCATCAATAATCAATTTAAATACTTCGCCAATATGAGAGATATTCATAAAAATAATGACCAAAGCTGTAGCAACATAAAGCAGCGACATGAAAGGGACAACCTTAGAAGTAATTTTTCCTATACTTTTTATTCCTCCAATGATAACCAATCCCACAAGAATTGCGATAAAAATTCCAAAATAAGCACCTTTGCCTTCCAGAAATGGAATAAATAAAGCAAGTTGTGAAAAGGCTTGATTAGCCTGAAACATATTGCCGCCACCAAAAGAGCAACCCATTATTAATATTGCAAAAATTACTGCAAGTACTTTTCCTAAAACGCCAAGATTTCGTTTTTTGAAAGCCCGGCTCAAATAATACATAGGTCCGCCTGAAACCTGTCCCGAAGAATCAATTTTTCTGTATTTTACGGCAAGAGAACATTCAACAAATTTGGATGACATTCCGAGAAATCCGGCAACTATCATCCAGAAAGTAGCTCCCGGTCCGCCAATAGCAATAGCAATAGCAACGCTTGCAATATTTCCCAAACCAACGGTTGCTGATAAAGCTGTTGTCAGAGCCTGAAAATGCGAGACTTCCCCTTTGTCGCCGGCTTTATCATATTTTCCGCGTATTAATTGAATGCTGTGACCAAAAGCACGGAAATTTATAAAACGCATTTTAATTGTAAAAAAGACAGCTCCTAAGACAAGCCATAAAACCACTATTGGAACTCCCTGTTTTTTGTGATTTCCATCAGCATCAAGTACAGGGCTGCCGTCATTATAATAAAGATATGGATCGCGGATACCCATTGTTTCCAACGGATCCCAAAATAAAACATACCCCATGGAATTAACAATAGGTTCAAAAAATTCGTTTATTTTTTGACTAAAGGTTTTTTCGGTATCAGTAGCTGTTGCAGAAATTTCCTCTGTTTGTTCATGAAGATTTAAGGTGTCCTTAGAATTATAATTATTCGAAGCATTTGATTGGATTGAAATAGAAAATAATAATGCGATAAAAATAAAAAATAACCAATGCTTCATATTAATTTGTTGATATTTTATAATTGAGTTGAAAGATTATTTTACAAAAATGATAAAATATTAGCAATTAAAAAATATTTGTCCCGGATTTATTCTTATTCGTAATGTTTATTTCTTTGAATAAGCAGTTTCCAGTCTTCAGTCTCCAGTTTCCAGTCTCCAGTCTCCAGTCTCCAGTCTTCAGTCTCCAGTCTCCAGTCTTCAGTCTCCAGTCTTCAGTCTCCAGATTGCTGACTACAGACTGCTTACTGCCAACTGCCGACTGCTTACTGCCAACTGCCGACTGTGTACTGCCGACTGTGTACTGCCGACTGCCTACTTATTCTTCAACTTCTTCATATGAC
>JAIORY010000224.1 GCA_021107915.1 Bacteroidales bacterium
GTTTCAGGTTTCAAGTTTCAAGTTTCGGGTTTCGGGTTTCAAGTTTCTGGTTTCAAGTTTCGGGTTTCAAATTTCAAGTTTCAAGTATCAGGTTCGGGCTGCAGTTTCCAGTATCCAGTATCAAGCATCAAGTATCCAGCATCAAGCCACCAGCATCATTCTTTAAAATCCAAATCTTTTAAAAATTGTTCTAAAGCAAATTCATTTGCAACTCTTACTTCTCTTGCTTTGCTGCCTTCAAACTGACCAACAATACCTGCTGCTTCGAGTTGATCAATAATTCTTCCTGCACGATTATACCCAAGTTTTAGTTTTCGCTGAAGCAGTGATGTTGAACCTTGCTGATTAAGCACAATGATTCTGGCTGCATCTTCAAAGAGTTCGTCTCTTTCGTTTGGATCGTATTCTGAGCTTGTTCCGTTTTCTTCATCCTCGTATTCGGGAAGTGCAAAAGCTTCGGGATAGGCTCTTTGCTCACCAATAAAACTTGTAACATTTTCAATCTCGTCAGTATCAATAAAAGCGCATTGCAGTCTTATAACATCATTTCCGGTAGCAAGCAGCATGTCTCCTCTTCCTATTAACTGATCGGCTCCACCTGTATCAAGTATCGTTCTTGAATCTATTTTTGAGATTACCCTAAAAGCTATTCTGGCAGGGAAATTTGCTTTAATTGTTCCTGTAATAATATTTACTGATGGTCGCTGTGTTGCAATTACTAAATGAATTCCAATTGCTCTTGCCAACTGTGCAAGCCTTGTTAGTGGATTTTCAATTTCCTTTCCGGCAGTCATTATCAAATCGGCAAACTCATCTACAACAAGAATAATATATGGCAGATATCTATGACCATTGATTGGGTTTAATTTTCTTTCAACAAATTTTTTGTTGTATTCTTTAATGTTTCTTACCTGTGCATTTTTAAGTAATTCATAGCGGTTATCCATTTCAATATTCAAGGAGTTCAAAGTGCAAACTACTTTTCGTGTATCTGTGATAATGGCTTCTTCGGAGTTAGGAAGTTTAGCAAGAAAGTGTCTTTCGATTTTAGAAAATAAGGTTAGCTCAACTTTTTTCGGGTCAACCATAACAAACTTAATTTGTGATGGATGTTTTTTGTAAAGAAGTGAGGTTATTATTGTGTTTAATCCAACCGATTTTCCTTGTCCTGTTGCCCCTGCCATTAATATATGAGGCATTTTTGCAAGGTCAATAACAAAACTTTCATTGGCAATGGTTTTTCCCAGTCCAAGTGGTAATTCCATCGAAGTTTCTCTAAATCGTTTTGATGATAAAATAGATTTTACCGAAACCACTTCAGGGTTTTTATTAGGAACTTCAATACCTATTGTTCCCTTGCCGGGAATAGGTGCTATTATTCTTATGCCCATTGCAGCAAGGCTCATCGCAATATCATCTTCAAGGTTTTTAATCTTGGAAATACGAATACCGGGGGCAGGAATTATTTCATAGAGAGTAACCGCAGGACCAATTGTTGCTTTTATTCGCTCTATCTTTATTGAATAATTATTAAGAGTTTCAACGATCTTATTTTTGTTTTCTTCGAGTTCATCCTGTTGAACTTTTATTAATCCACTATCATAAGAATTTAAAAGATTTAATGTGGGGAATATATAATGTGGTAAATCAAGAGTGGGATCAAATTGTGTGTCAATTGTTTGATGCTCAGTTTCTGAATTTGAATCTCCATTGTTTAATTTTGTTTCTTCAACAGTAAACTCTATTTCCACATCGTTATTAGTTGTTTCTAATTCAGGCGTATTTGCTGTGTCTGTTCGATTTTCTTCATTCTTTTCTGCATTAACACCTTCATCTTCGGTTATTGCAAATTCAAGTGTATTGTATTTATCTTCAGGAGGAATATTGTTTATAGAACGATTATTTGTATCAGGTTCAGGATTTTTGCTTTTTGATTTAAATATTGAAAATGTAAAGGGAATATTAAAAACTATGATTAGAAAAGATATCAATAGAAAAAATAATAAAATTCCTGTTCCAAATGTTCCGACAATACTATCCATCCAAAGAGCAGTTTGCAAACCGAATGCACCACCAAGAATAGGAAATTTTGTGATTTGCAAAAGAAATCCAAAACTTACCGAAAGCCAGATTATAAAAAAAAGTGAATATCTGAATGTTTTTCCAAGATGTAATAATGAAAAACCGGTTGCAAGTTTTATTCCTGAAATAAATAATATTAATGTAAAAAGGAATGAAGAAATACCGAATGATCTATAAATAAAAATGTCTGATAAATATGCTCCGATAAAACCAGCCCAGTTATTTATATCGAGGCGACCATTGAAGTCGGAAAGGTCAATTTTAGATATTTTATCATAGTCTAACCACCATGAAAAAAAATATGAAATAAAGGCAAATAATAAATATATAGAAAGAAGAATCAAAAAAGAACCGCTGATCTTTCTGAACTTTTCATTGCTCAAAAATCCAAAAGAATTGTTTTTATTCTTTCGACTTGATCTTTTTTGTTTTTTCTTTTTTACCGGTTTATTGGTTTCCTCTTTGAATTTATTTGCTTGTTTTGGCATCC
>JAIORY010000380.1 GCA_021107915.1 Bacteroidales bacterium
TGCAAAAAGAAATTCCATGTTTTTTATGTTTTAAATAATCCTTATTAAAATAAACTTGATCTGTTTTGTCAAACTTAAACATTATTATTAAATTAGGAAATATGGGAAATAAGGAGGAAACTTATTCACTTTATTTCCATTATTCCATTATTCCCTTTTTTTCATGTAAAATTAATAAATTTTGTTAATAAGTTGACTTTTGAAAAAATAAGAATTAATTTTATATCATCGTTATTATAATATTCCATTACCACAAAACTCATTTTTGATGAATAAATATATCGCTATTTTCTATCTTCGTTTTTGTATTTCTGTGTTGTTATTGATATTTTTCAGTTCTACATTTTTGTTTTCACAGAATTTTATTCCAGCCGAAATAATTGGCGGAAAAAAGCAATTCAAAGAATTTATTGAAATGGAGATGCAATTTCCTGATAAATCAATCAAAGAAAAAGTTAAAGGAAATGTAGAACTATCATTTATCATAAACAAAAACGGAGAAATAATTGATATTAATATTGAGGAATCGGTCAATAATGAGATTGATAATGAAGCAATAAGGATTTTAAAAAAGACTTTATGGATACCTGCAATGAAATTTGGAAAATTTGCAGCTTCCCGCGAAAAATTATTAATTCATTTTAATTACAAAAAATATAATAGACTTTGCAAAAGGCGCGGGTACAACAAACTAAAATATTTATATTTACCTATTGATACTTGCTGTATTGTTTTTGATAAAAAGGAAATTAATAAGAGTCCTTCACCCATATTTGAAAAGCGTTTTTATTCATTAGATAAATTTATTAACGACAATATTAAATATCCTGATGCTGCTTTTAATCAAAACATTTCGGGGCAGGTAATCCTGAATTTTATTGTTGAACCTTATGGACAGGTTTCTCATATTACTATTGAAAAATACCTTGGCGGAGGCTGTAATGAAGAAGCTATAAGAGTTCTTAAACTTTTAAAATGGAATCCCGGGCTAAAAGAGAATAAAGCTGTAAGGGTTAGAATGAGCATAAAAGTTACTTTTAATTTACCCGATGGTTCAGATCATAGATATTTACCAAATAATCAGAATAATACTCTTTAGTGTCTATCCATTAAGTTGCATTCTAACAATTTAATATTTTAGAATTCAGATTTATAATTTAAAATTTTGTTGATACCAGTGGATTTTAAAATTAAAATCTAAAATCATAAATTATAAATCTAAAATTTAACAACGAATTATCTAAGAAAATCTCATCCATGTTTCCAATTAGGAAAAAATTTCTCATTTTGAAAACAAATATTATTACTGTAGGTTTTTTAAAATACACATTATCAATTAAATATATTTTTGGTATCCTTTTGGTAAATAAAGAAATTAAATACAGGGAAAAATATTTATTATGCAAATACAATTAGAAATTGAATCAACCAATATATTAAACAGGGAGCTTTCTGAATTAAAAAATGAATATTATCAAAATGATAATAATTGTCTCGGAGATATTTCTAAAGCAAAAAATAATACTAAGTCTCTTAATCAACAAAATACTGACAAACGGACTTTAGGTGCAAATTCCAATCATATTTATTACAGGCGAATAGTTAACGATACAAAGGATTATATTTGTTTGACCGATGCCAGAGGACGTATAATAGAATGGAGTGATGGATTAAGTAATATTACAGGAATAGACAAAAATGCAATAAATGGAGAATATATTTGGAATATTTATAATCATGCATCTAATAAAAATGAATCAGTAATATCTGAAATACTCAAACTCAGGGAAACATTTCTTAATTGTATTTTAACTAAAAGAACATGTCATTCGCAAAAACACAAGAATATAAGTTTAATAAAAACTGATAATACTTTAGAAAGTTTAGAATTTTCTATTTCCATGCTTGGCAAAAGCAAACAACCTCTACTTATGATAGTTTTTAGAAAAAAATAGTACTATTTATATTTTTGATTCAAAATATGGGTAATCCTTTTTTTTCAAAGTTCAAATAAGTATTTTTACACAAAAAATATTTATTATTTTAAGAATTCCATACAATGAAAAAAATAGGTCTTATTTCTGATACACACGCATATTATCATCCAAAGCTGGAAAAAATATTTTCAGAATGTGATGAAATATGGCATGCAGGGGATATTGGAAATATTGAAATAGTTAAAAAGCTTTCACGATTTAAAACTTTTAAAGCTGTATTTGGAAATATGGATGGGTATGATATCCGATGTGAATTCCCGGAAATCCAAATATTCGAATGTGAAAAAGTAAAAGTAGTAATGATGCACATTGGCGGATATCCCGGAAATTATTCATTTGAGGCAAAGAAAATTATCGCAAAAGAAAAACCTCAATTATTTATTTCCGGTCATTCCCATATCCTTAAAGTAATTAATGATAAAAAGAATAATTTATTACACATGAATCCCGGTGCTGCCGGTAAAAGCGGTATTCATAAAACTATAACAATGCTTAGATTTAAAATAAATAAAAATCGTATTGAAGAACTTGAAGTTATTGAGTTTAAAAAAAATGACTAAAAT
>JAIORY010000120.1 GCA_021107915.1 Bacteroidales bacterium
ACGAATTTGCTTACTTTCAAAGAGTTTTATATTTGACATTTTTAAAAATTTTCATGAAACAATTTCAGCAAAATTTCATATTCATTTTATTGTTTTTACAAATTTACAAATTATTTTGTTATTAATATTTTAAGTATCAGGGCTAAATATTATTTACTTTTGCAACAATTACTTAAAACAATTAAATATAATGGAAAAACCATTAATACTGATTACTAACGACGACGGAATAAAAGCAAAAGGATTGCGTGTGTTAATTGATATAATGAAAACTATTGGAAAAGTTGTTGTTGTAGCTTCAGAAAAATCTATGTCGGGTCAGGGGCATTCCATAACAGTACGTTCGCCTTTGAGGATAAAACCGGTAATAACAGAAAACGGTTACGAAGAATATTCTACAAACGGAACTCCTGTTGATTGCATTAAATTGGGAGAACAAATTGTTCTTAAACAAAAACCTGATTTGGTAGTTTCAGGCATTAATCATGGTTCAAATGCAACTGTCAACATAATTTATTCAGGTACTATGGCAGCAGTCCTTGAAGCTTGTATTGACGAAATTCCTGCAATTGGTTTTTCACTACTGGATTATGCAAGTGATGCAGATTTCGAACCAGGCAAAAAACACATCAAAACAATAACTAAAAATGTATTAAAAAACGGGCTTCCAAAAGGTGTTTGTCTAAATGTAAACATCCCTGCTGTGAATGGTTCTGAAATAAAAGGAGTAAAAGTTTGTCGGCAGGCAGATGCCAGATGGGTTGAGGAATTTGATGAGCGAAAAGATCCCCGAAACAAAAATTACTATTGGTTGACAGGAAGATTTGAAAAAAGAGAATTAGACAATGAAACAGATCAGTGGGCATTAGATAATAATTACATTTCGGTAGTTCCAGTACATTACGATTTTACAGCACATAAAGCACTTTCACAAATAGAAAAATGGAAATTCGATGATAAATAAATTCAAAAAGGATTCAATGATATTTGGAGTAATTATGGGATTGCTGTTACCTTTAATTTTTTATGTCATTCTGAACAAAGGGATTTTTCTTATTAAAGAAATTTTCGTTCTTGACTCCTTTATTAGCAATAATAAATTAATGCTTATATCAATTTTTATCAACCTTTTTACTCTTCGTTATTATTTTGTTACGCTGAAATACGAACAGAGCGGCAGAGGAATATTGCTTGTTACCTTTATTTATATTATTGCTTATTTTTTGTTTTTATAAACTAATCGGATGAATTATTATTTAATCGCAGGAGAGGCTTCAGGTGACCTTCACGCATCAAATCTGATGAAGGAGATTAAGCTTTTAGACAAATCAGCAAAATTTCGTTGTTGGGGTGGAGATAGGATGGAAAAACAGGAAGGAGAACTTGTAAAACATTATCGCGATTTGGCTTTCATGGGATTTATTGAGGTTTTATTAAACATCAAAACTATTCTCAAAAATATTAAATTTTGCAAAAAAGATATTCTAAAAAACAAACCTGATGCATTAATTCTGATTGATTATCCGGGTTTTAATCTTAGGATTGCAAAATTCGCAAAAAAACATGGAATAAAAGTTTTTTATTATATCTCTCCACAAGTTTGGGCATGGAAAAAATCAAGGGTTCATACTATCAAAAAAGTCGTTGACCGTATGTTTGTCATTCTCCCTTTTGAAAAAGAATTTTATAAAAAATATGATTATGATGTTGATTTTGTCGGGCATCCTTTGCTTGACGAAATATTTTCGGTCGTTACAGATAAACATGATGTTTTTCTAAAAAAACATTCACTTTCCAATAAACCATTGATAACACTTTTACCCGGCAGTCGCAAACAAGAAATATCGAAGATACTGAAGGTAATGCTAGAGATTATTTCTGTTTATCCTGATTATCAATTTGTTATTGCGGGAGCTCCTTCTATTCCCAAAGATTTTTATAAAAAACATACTAGTGATCTTGAAATAAAGATTATTTATAATCACACCTATGATCTATTAAAACACTCAAAAGCAGCTATTGTAACTTCCGGTACAGCCACCCTTGAGACTGCTTTATTAGAAACTCCCGAAGTGGTTTGCTATAAAGGAAGTTTTCTTTCGGTTCAAATTGCAAAACGTATTATTAAAATAAAATATATTTCGTTAGTAAATTTAATAATGGATCGTGAAATCGTTAAGGAATTAATTCAAAATGATCTTAATTTTGATAATCTTAAAACCGAAATGGACATGATTTTATTTAACATTCCTTACCGGGAAAAAATGCATGATAATTTCAAACTTTTAAAAGAAAAACTTGGAGTAGCCAAAGCTTCAAAAAATACTGCCCGACTTATTGTTGATCATTTGAAATATGCCACAAAGACCCAAAGACTCAAAGATTCACAAAGAAAAATTCAAGACTATTCCTGAATCAACTTATAAGATAGCAAAAATAATTGTTGATTCGGCTTATACAGTTCACTATAATTTTAATTCCGGATTGTTGGTAAATAAATATGGAATAAAACGATTTGTATTTTAACCTTAGAGTTTCTTTGAGTCTT
>JAIORY010000153.1 GCA_021107915.1 Bacteroidales bacterium
TAAAATGGCTGCTAATAATAGCAGTTATTTCTATTATTTATATTTCCATTCCAATAAATAAAATCAGCAGTCCTACTTCCACGGTTATCAAATCGAGTGAAGGATTGTTAATGGGAGCAAAAATTGCTGAAGACGGGCAATGGCGTTTTCCAGGTCTTGACAGCATCCCGCCAAAAATGGATGTCTGCATAAGACTTTTTGAGGATGAATATTTTTATTATCATCCCGGAGTAAATCCTATTTCAATATTTCGTGCATTAAGACAAAATATTAAAGCCGGCAAAATTGTAAGCGGCGGAAGTACTTTAACGATGCAATTGGTACGTATTGCCTGTGGAAATAAAAAAAGAAATTATCTGCAAAAGCTTCTTGAGATTGTTCTTTCCACGAAATACGAATTGCTTTATTCCAAACAGGAGATTCTAAAAATGTATCTTGATAATGCCCCTTTCGGGGGAAATGTAGTTGGTCTTGAAGCAGCCTCCTGGAGATATTTCGGACGTTCGCCTTTTCAATTATCATGGGCAGAAAACGCTACTCTTGCTGTTTTACCCAATGCCCCTGCATTAATTTTTCCCGGCAAGGGACACGACCTTCTTTTACAAAAACGTAATCGACTGCTTAAAAAACTACACGAAAAAAACTACATCAACTCCATGGATTACGAATTGGCTTTGCTCGAACCTATTCCATCGAAACCACATAATCTTCCACGCAAAGCTCCTCATCTGCTCGAAAGATTTGCCATTGACTCAAAAGGCAAACAACTACAATCTTCCATAAAATATTATCTCCAACAAAAAGCAACTGAGATTGTGGACAGGCATCATAATAAATTAGTTCATAATAAGATTTTTAATGCAGCGGTTTTAGTGGTCGATAACCGGACAAAAAAAGTAATTGCTTATGTTGGCAACGCAAAAAACAAAGATCCCGAGCATGGCAGCGATGTGGATATTATTACTGCCGGACGTAGTACCGGAAGTATTCTAAAACCACTTCTTTTTGCCGCAATGATTACTGATGGATATTTATTGCCTGATATGCTTGTGGCTGATGTTCCTACACAATTGCGAACTTATAAGCCAAAGAATTTTAATCTGACTTATGATGGAGCTGTTCCGGCAAAAAAAGCATTGTCTCGCTCATTAAATGTTCCGGCTGTTAAAATGCTGCAAAGTTATGGTGTTGATAAATTTCTGGAATATCTAAGGAAAATGCAATTTTCGCATATTACCCGCTCAGCCGATTATTATGGTTTGTCGCTTATTCTTGGAGGGGCAGAAGCCGGTTTATGGGATTTGGTGAGTGCATATTCAAGCATGGCAAATATTGCAAATGATTATGTTAAAAACAGCAGTCGCTATCAGAAGGATGCTTGGGATAAATGTGATTATCGAAATGCCAAATCCAATAATAAAAATAATAAAGTTGTCTTGAATGATGAATATGATATTTTTTCCGCTTCGGCGATATATTCTACTTTTCAGGCATTGTTGGAAGTAAACCGACCGGAGATAGAAACAGGCTGGGAGATGTTTTCTTCATCGCGCAGTATTGCATGGAAAACAGGGACGAGCTTTGGTTTTAGAGATGCATGGGCAATTGGTGTTACTCCCGAATTTACCGTTGGAGTTTGGGTTGGTAATGCCGATGGCGAAGGTCGTCCCGGATTAACAGGTGCAACTGCGGCTGCACCAATTATGTTTAAGATTTACGAAAATCTATCTGCCACCACTTGGTTTGAAATGCCTTTTGATGATATGCACAAACTTGCTGTTTGCAAAGAAAGCGGCTTTCCCTCGTCTTCTGCCTGCGAACATGTCGATACTGTTTGGGTATCCAATCAGGCTAATAAAACAGGTGTTTGTCAGTTTCATAAAATTATTCATTTGGATTCTACCGGCATGTATCAGGTAAACTCAAATTGTTATCCTCAGCAGTATATGAAGCATAAATCGTGGTTTGTTTTGCCTCCAAGTTGGGAATGGTATTTCCGTACAAAGAATCCGTTTTACAGAAAATTACCTCCATATAGTCCCCATTGTTTGGGTGATAATTCCATTGTCATGATGGAGTTTTTGTATCCGGGTACAGCAACAAATATTTACGTGCCTTACGATATCGACGGCAATAAAAGTGAAGTAGTTTTTAAAATTGTACACCGTGAACCCAATATTAAAATCTTCTGGCATCTTGATAATGAGTTTATCGGCACAACAGAACATTTTCATGAAAAAGGCATACAACCCGAAACAGGACAACATATAATTACCGCAGTTGATGAATTTGGAAATTCAATTTCTAAGAGGTTTTTTGTGGTGGATAGAGATGGGGAGTAAAAAAGTTAATAAACAAATATCAAAATTTTATGTTATTTTAATTGAAACGAAAATGGATTTTGTATTTTAATTCTTTCGATTACCTGACCGTCATTCATATCACACAGTTTATGTGTGCATAATATACAAATAATTTTAGAGATAACAATATTTGATGTAATTACAAAAGGATATTCAACTCACCGTAG
>JAIORY010000365.1 GCA_021107915.1 Bacteroidales bacterium
TTCACCCTATAAGTTATTCCGGCTTTATTGGTAAGCTGAATAATATAAATGCCATTTTCAAATTGATTTAGGTTAAAAGATTTTGTGTTTCTGCAATGGCTAAATGATCCCTTTTCAACAATTCTTCCTACAAGAGAAATTATCTTATAATTAAAATGATTTCCGGCAGGAAGCGAAATATTAATCATGCCATTTGTTGGGACAGGAAAAGCAAGTATGTTTTGTGCTTCCTCTTTTTGTGATATTTCATAAGTAATATCGGTACAGCCAACAAAACTTAATTCCGCAGCCGAAGACCATGCATTTCCATTTACTTCCGACAAACCTACCAGTCGAAAATAACGACCAATTACAGAATTACTAAAAATAACTTTTTGAGGGGCTGCTGTATTTTCAAATTCACCGGTACTCACAGGTTCTCCCCAATCCAGAGTATCTTCACTAACGTACAGTTCGTATTCTTTTATTCGACCATTTGGTCCATTTTGCCTGTTAAGCAATATAAACTCAAAAAGCCGGTAATCCTGTCCAAAATCCACCTGTATTTCGTGTGGGTATGGATCGGAGCCGGTACTCCATCTCGTATGCCAAATAGTTGTCGGATCATCATCAAAAGCCATTATCGCTAAACCGGGATAATTGATTTCCTCACTATCAACATAAACCAATTCCCAGATATCTTTCGGTATTTCTGCAGGATTATCACAATCTTCAATAGATGGGCAGGTAGTTGCAGTAATTGCATCAGGTAAATATTTTGAATAAGTACTGTCATTTTTAGTTACCGAATAATTCACGCTATAAACGCCTTCTGCTCCAAGAACCACTTTTGGATTTCTGATACTTGCATCGCTTATAAAAACCGGTTCAGGTATAATCTCCCAGTTCCAACTCACTCCATCATGATTAATAAAAGAATGATCCTCAAAAGAAAGAGTGTCGGTCATACAATTTACAAATGATTTTTCCAGCCATGGGTTAATAATTGGGCTATATTCTGTTTCCTGAAGTGGAGACTCCCAAACTCCCGCATTTCCGGCAACACGTAATTTATCATCACGGAAAAACGGCAATGCAAGATTCACTTTTTTCCCGGCAGGATAATTATTACTGAACAATTCCCAGTCATTCATTTCTTGTTTGCGATAATATACTTTTGCAATTTGTCCGTTTTTTGCATTGGTAAACAAATAAACCAAATCCTCTCCATTATTGTCAGGCTGAATTATAAGATTCTTAGTGTATTCCGAAAGACTTCCTGTCCAGTCTTCCCATGTTTCGCCACCATCATCAGAGCGGAATACTTTTCCAATATCCGATGACCAGGTACCATTTTGCAAACAAGCATAAATTACATTTTCATCATAAGGTGAAATTGCAAAAAATGTTCTGCCCTCCCAATAACTTGTACCATATTGTCCATTGGTTAATGCAGGCTTTAAAGTCCAGTTAAGTCCACCATCAGTGCTTTTGTACAATCCTTCGTTAACCACATCAGCATAAAAAACATCAGGATTACTGTAGCTAATTTGGAGGTAACGAACTTTATTTCCAAAATCATAAAGCATATCATAGCAAACTCCTCCGTCAGTACTTTCCCAGAAAGCGTTTCCTTCTCCCAAGTATAAGTTGCTGTAATAATTTGGATGGAAAACTATATTCCCTCGTCTGCCTCCATATTCATCCATGTTTGGATATTTGCTAAAAATAAATCTGCCTTCCGGTTGACCTTCTGCTGTTTGTGGCAAAATCCATCCGTTACCGAGATCATTAAAAGCAACATGGCGGCTTTTGCCTTGAAGCACCCATCCGGTGGGAGATTCAGCACCACCCATTCTTAAAGCTTTAGGCTGATAAAAATCAGCGATAGATGTATTTCCGTTATGATACCTTCCTCCAACAACAATATCTTCATTCCAGCCCTGATCAAAGCCCCACATATCGGAACCAATTAAACCATTGTTTAGGAAGAAACAGTTTGCAGTGTTCGTAAAATTATCAGTTGTAAGCGAAAAACCTCCATCTGTTGAAACCCAAGTTTCTCCGTTGGTCAGCAATTTCATATCCTGAATATCGGGATGGATTGAAAAATCGCCGGAATAACCACCGACTGCGGTAAATTGTTGACCGGCATTTGTTGATTTATAAAGTGTTGTTGTTCCTGTAAAGATGATATTTTCGTCATTGGGAGAAATCTCCAGAACCAGATCAAAGTAGCCTTGACCGTTGTTCATCGGAAAGGTTCCGGTCTGACCTGTAGCCAATAAATTCCAAATCCATGCTGCACCTACCAAAACTCCTTTATAAAGTAATGGAGTATAATCAGAACTTAACATAACCGCCAGCATCACATTAGGATTGTCGGCTGTTACAGCAAGCATTCCTCCACTTTCGTTACTAATATCAGTAGGGAAATCAACTTGAGTAATGAAACTCATTCCACCATCACCCGACATATACGCAGCAAATTTTCCATTTACAGATGAAATAGCATAAACCCAATCGCTGTCATC
>JAIORY010000230.1 GCA_021107915.1 Bacteroidales bacterium
CCTGATCACAATGCTCAGAAGAATAAATATTTTTTCAATAGTGTTTTTGTTGCTTGCCTTGCTTGCAACAAATTCTTTGTATTCGCAAGATAAAAAGGAGAAATTAGAAGAAGAAAAAAATCGTATTGAAAAAGAAATTCAATATACCAATAAACTTCTGAACGAAACAAAACGAAGCAAAAAAAACTCTCTTAATCAGCTAATCATCTTAAATAAAAAAATTAAAACTCGTGAAAAACTTGTTTCTACAATTAATCATGAGATGAATAATCTTGATAAAAATATCACCAAAAACGAAACCGAAATAAAAGTTCTTACCAAAGACCTAAAGAAATTAAAAGATGAATATGCAAAAATGATTTATTATGCTTTTAAAAATAGAAACGCATATAATAGACTAATGTTTATTTTTGCTTCAGAAGATTTTAATCAGGCTTTTCAAAGGTTGAAATATTTTCAGCAGTACAGTTCTTACCGGAGGATGCAGGCAAAATTAATTGAAAAAACTCAGACAGAATTAAACAACAAAGCAGATCAGCTAAAAAATCAAAAGCTTAAGAAAACATCATTGTTAAAAGAAAAAGCAGGAGAAATCAAGCAATTGAAAAGAGAAAAAGACGAAAAAAATTCTACAATAAGGAAATTATCCGGCAAGGAAAAAGAGCTTCGGAGTACTCTTAAAGCAAAGAAAAATGAAGCATCAAAACTTGAAAAAGCCATTAAGAATATTATTAATGCCGAGATTAAAGCTGCTGCTGAAAGAGCGAGAAAAACAAATGAAGTAAAAAAATCAAAGATCATTGATCTTACTTCCGAGGAATTTGAATTAACAAATAATTTTGTAGATAATAAAGGAAAACTTCCCTGGCCATCTGAAAAAGGAATAATTTCCAGCACCTTCGGCGAGCATAAACATCCGGTTCTTAGAAAAGTAAAAATCAAAAATAACGGCATTGATATTTTGACAAATAAAGGAGAAATGGTGAGAGCAATTTTCAATGGTACCGTTATTAGTGTCAGAGCAATTTCAAATACAAATACAGTCATTATTATCAGACACGGAGAATATTTTACCGTTTACTCAAATCTCGATAAGGTTTTTGTAAAGCGAGGCGACAAAGTTCAAATAAAACAAGAAATAGGAACAGTTTTTACAAATCCTTCCGACTCAAAAACCGAATTGCATTTTGAGATTTGGAAAGGGAGAAGTCTGCTTAATCCTATTTATTGGGTTGTGAAGAAAGATTGATTGGAGATTTCCATTTTTTTAAATTATTATTCGACATTCAGCCTGTCACGACTCAGGCGTGATTAATCAATATTCGATATTCCCTTTTTTTCTTTTTGAATATCGAATGTTAAACTCCGATTAAGTATATTTTATAATTCTTCTTGATATAAATTATTTTATTAATTTTGTAATAAAAAATGAAAAAAAATCATCAATTACCTATTTTAATCGAAAAAGACGAAGATGGCTTTTATGTTGTAGAATGCCCTGTATTTAGTGGTTGTTATACTCAAGGAAAAACTATGGATGAGGCATTAAAGAACATTCGAGAAGTAATCGACTTATGTCTTGAAGAAAAAGAAAATAAAGAAACTCTTAAAAATTTCTATCCTCAAGAGTTAATTTTTTCTACTTTATCTTATGCCTAAATTACCAATCATATCCGCTAAAGAAGCAATTAAAGCTTTTGAGAAAATGATTTAGAACTTACTCATAAATTCGGGCAGTTCCATCTCCGAAGGTATGTCCATTTGTTTTTCTTTTTGAATTTCGAACTCCAATTAATAATTTTTTGTGGATTAAAAAAATATTGTATTTTTGATTTGATTAAAAAATATATTTTATAAACCCCAATTTATTAAAAAGATTATTGATTATGAAAAAAGTTAAAAGCCTTTTAATGTTTACAGTATTTGTTTGTATTGTTTTTTCTGCAAACTCGCAAAATATTAAGGATATTTTTGAGACAACATGGAAGGGCGGCTCAAAAAGTTTATCTGATTTCACACAAAGTGGGTACACCCAGAGTATTGAAAAAATGTATGATGTTTATTTTAATGAAAATACAAATACTTTTACCGCTAAAATATTAACTACTTTTTCTTTAGATGGTAAAAGTTATAAACATAAATCAAAATATAAAGGCAGGTACTATCCAAGTACAAATGAAGTTACATTAAAGCATGATTACACTATTGAATACGATTTTTTACCAAATAATTGGCGTTGGGTCATTACCGATATGGATTTAACTATTGGTACTGATGGAGACCATGAAGGCTATTACTTTATGAAGGGACAAACTTCTAAACAATCAAATTCTGAAGAATTTTATCTTTTATGCAACTATCCTTATTATTAGGTCTGGAAAATTTTGTAAGTCAAAAATCATTAATTTATTAGGTGTTCGATATTCTGTTTTTTTTACTTGATTTTGGGCTGTTTAACAAGGTTACCAACCTAAAATAAAAGCTCTAAGAGGTTTTTTTCATTTTTTTT
>JAIORY010000159.1 GCA_021107915.1 Bacteroidales bacterium
GTTTTTTCTCTTAACCTTAATTCACAGCCTTTTGTATATATTGATGCCGG
Source organism: Bacteroidales bacterium (assembly GCA_021107915.1). Classification (GTDB taxonomy): domain Bacteria; phylum Bacteroidota; class Bacteroidia; order Bacteroidales; family JAIORY01; genus JAIORY01. The sequence goes on from JAIORY010000159.1 coordinate 51, forward strand.
GTTTTCAGGTGTTATGCAAAGTGCAGGATCCTGGATTGATTATAATAATGATACCTACCCTGATGTTTTTATTACCGGAGAAAAATATAGTGGAAATAAGCAAATACTTGTCAGTAATCTTTATACAAATCTCAAGGATGGAACATTTAAAGAATTAAATAATTATTTACCTGAAGTTTATCGTTCATCTGTTGATTGGGGTGATTATGATAAAGATGGGGATAGTGATCTGCTTTTATGTGGTGAAACTTATAACGATATTATCATAACAAATATTTACAGGAATAATGGGAAGGGTGTATTATCTTTATTGAATACACAATTAACACCTGTTAGAGATGGTTCTGTTGACTGGGGCGATTATGATAAGGATGGGGATTTAGATATTTTACTTACGGGCGAAAGTTATAATAGGAACTTGGTAGCAAAGATTTATCGAAATGATGGAAAAAACATTTTTTCCCCAATTAATCCCGGACTCGAGCCTGTTTACTTAAGTTCTGCCAAATGGGGCGATTATAATAATGATGGAAATTTGGATATTCTTCTTACGGGACAAACATACAATGAAACAGCTATTACAAAAGTTTATAAAAATACTGGGAATAATAATTTTACAGCCTTACCATTAATGCTTGAGAATTTACGAATGAGTGATGTTGGTTGGTGTGATTTTAATAATGACGGCAAACTTGATTTTATCATTTGTGGTGAAAATTTCAATAATCAAATATTTACTACCGTATATAAAAACATTGGGAATGATAAATTTATAAAAGTCAAAACCGAAATTCAGGGAGTACGTTCAGGTAATATTGATTTGGGAGATTATGATTGTGATGGCGATATTGATATATTGATTTCAGGTGAATCATACGAAGAAGCAATTACAAAAGTATATCGTAACGATGGAAAATTTGTTTTCACTGATATTTTTGCAGGTCTTCCGGGAGTTTATATGGGAGCAGCATATTGGGGTGATTATGACAAGGATTGTGATAAGGATATTTTGATTTTGGGACTCAATATTTGTGATGATTATATTGCAAAATTATATCGTAATGATGGAGAAATAATTAAGAAAAAAGCTCCTAAAAAAGAAATAGAAATGGGTATTTGGACTACTTCTACTTATCATATACCTGAAAGAGGACCTTTCTATTATTTTATGTATTCTTCTTGTTATTGTAATCCTTATAAAAAAGGCGATGATTTTTATGCTTTTGTAAGTAACATCCATTATACTAAAACACCCTACGATTTGCATAATATTTTTAATAATCTAATCAGGAAAAATCTATCTGTCTGGCCGAAGATAGACCAAGGACATCGTGTTTCTATCGGATATAAAACAAAGGCTGCTGCTGCACAAGCTCGTGCCAATGTAATTCGAGAATATGAATCAGAAGAATTTCATATTCGATATGTTGAGTGGTAGAAATTAATTTATTTTTTAATATTTTGCACTTCGATAAATAAATATGTATAATTATGAATATAAAAAATTTACTATTTCCCATTTTGTTAATTCTTATAATATCAGTTTTTTCGTGTACGGAAGAGCCTGCAATTGAAGAATATCCTCCGGTTGCAATTATTCAAGTTACTCCTTTGATTGGTGATACTACCACAATATTTATAGCTAATGCCGGTGCAAGTTATGATGAATACAATCCAAATGCAATACTCGAATTTCAATGGAACTGGGGAGAAAACGAAATTTGGTCAGATTATTCATTAAATAAAATTTCATCTTATCAATATGATTCTATTGGAAGTTATATCGTAAGTGTTAGAGTAATTGATTCTTCCGGTTGGACCAATACAAATTTTGCTGAAATTATGGTTATTGAAAATAACTAACCAAATATTTTTTGTCTTCTGAAAAAATTAAGTTTTTATTGTAAACTGATCAGATCACTATACGATTTATCAATAAGTTCTGATGAATTTACTTTTAACAATTTAATATATTTTGTACATTGCTCTCTTAGTTTTTCTTCACCAATATTCCCTTTTTTATCAATCGCCTCAATTTCAATAAAACTTCCCAGACCTTTTACTTTATCAATGTGAAATTTTACATTATCAATGAAAAATATTTTTCTGGTTTTGTCAACTACCACCCACTCTCCAAGAGTTGTTGTAAGAATTTGTTTTAGAGAATTGAAATCGTTTTTTGGTTTATAAAGAATAACCTCAGATTTTTTTAACCCTTTTGTTTCAATTCTATTATAAAGAATTAGAGAGTTTTCGATTTTTCCTTCTCTTAATTTTAACCGTCCTTTTTCAGTATTAAAATAAGTATCAATTTGATGATCTTCTCCAATATATTTTGCATTATTTTTTAATAGAATTTCTTCAATAATTTCGGGATTGCTGCACCTGGCTTTTATTTCTATGTTTAGAATTTTCATTATGTAAAGATAAAAAAAGACCGC
>JAIORY010000422.1 GCA_021107915.1 Bacteroidales bacterium
CGACAGCGGATTAATTTTTACTAAAATATCCTTTTCAAGCTTTATTGCTTCTCCATCAATATTTACCGTTGATTTTTTTTCTTGTCTTATTTCAATTTCTTTTCCTTTAATTGTTTCAATAAATTTTGATTTATCAATTTGTTTCCAATAAAGCAAATGTGCCAGAAAAGGTAGTTCAATTATCGGAATTTTCTTAACAATACACACATCTATCAATCCATCATCAATTTTTGCTTTCGGAGCAATTGAAGTGTTATATCCAAATTGATCTGAGTTTGCAAAGCTAATAAATAATGCTTTTCGGTTAAGTTGTTTGCCGTCAATATTTATATCGTAATTTTGAGCTTTGTATTTTGGATATTCTTTTGCAATAATTTTAAAGTATGATAAAAATCCTCGTCTTTTTACTTTCGTGAATTTTTTTGCTACAAGTGCATCAAACCCAACTCCTGCAATGCTTACAAAAAGTTTTTCGTTTATAAATGCAGTATCAATATTTATTGTATTGGTTTTGTTGATAACTTCTATTGCCTGAATTGGATTCACAGGGATTTGTAAATGATGAGCAAGTCCGTTTCCTGATCCAACAGGAATGATTCCCAGCAATGTTTCAGAACCAATTATTCCTTTGGCTACTTCATTTATCGATCCATCACCACCCGAAGCAACTACAATATCATAAGCTTTGTCAATTGCATCTTTTGCCAGTTCGGTTCCATGCCCGGCAAATTTAGTATAAGAAATATCATATTCAAAACGATTTTTGTCAAGAATTTTTTCTACATAATTTTCGAGTAGCTTGTGTTTGCCAATTCCCGATTTTGGGTTGATTATAAAAAGTATTTTCTTTTTTGGCATTTTATTTTTTTGTTACGGTAAGTTTGTTGTTTATCAAACGCGAATTGTATTGTTGAATTATTGTTTTAACAAATATTTCCATGCTATTTGCTATTTCTCTTTGTTCATTTATCAGGTTATTTTGGAGTAATTTGTCAGATTTTAAATTATAAAGTGCAATTGATTTTTCACCATTAAAATATAAAACATAATTATCCCTAATCAACTGATAAGTTCCATTCAAATAACTAATTGAAAAATTGTTAAAAGTTGTATCCAAAACATTTCCTCCAAATGCCAAATAATCTTTATCGAAATTAAGATAATTCAAAACTGTTGGCATAATATCGCATTGCTGTGCAATATCTTTTTGTATGCCTTTTAGTTGACTATTGTTTTGGAAAAAAATTACTGGAATTTCGTAATTTCCGGTGCTTGTCTGGTATTCATCGAAATAGTGTTCCGATGTGTGATCCGCAGTTATCACGAAAAGTGTACTATCAAACCAAGGCATTTCCGAAGCTTTTTCAAAAAATCTTTTTAGTGAATAATCAGCATACATAATGCTTTCATGAATTTCGAGATTTCCTTTTCGGAATTTGTTTTTATGCTTTTCGGGAATAGTGTAAGGATGATGAGATGACAATGAGAAAATGGTGGCAAAAAATGGTTCTTGCGTTTTGTTGAGTTCTTTTGCAAAATATTGAAAATATTCCTCATCAAAAATTCCCCATTTCCCGTCAAAATCTGCATCATTATTATATTCATTTCTTCCGTAATAATTATCGTAACCGGCAATTTGTGCAAAAACATCAAAGCTCATTGTGCCATTATTTCCGCCATGATAAAATGCTGTAGAATATCCTTCATTTTTTAATAACGATGCCAGACTGTTAATTTTATTTCCAGAATAAATTGATGATAAATAATCTAAATTCATTAAAGTAGGTAAACCGGCAACAATTGCGGGAACGCCTTCGATAGATCTTTTTCCATTTGCAAATCCTTTAAAAGCTAAACTTTCATTTATCATTGAATCCAGAAAAGGAGTGTAGCCTAAATAATTTCCGTTTTCCAAATCTATGTTTAATGCTCCGATATGTTCGGTAGAAAAACTTTCCATGATTATAATTACCACGTTAAGTTTTCTAAAGTCTTTTTTGTTGTCACCAACTTTATGAATTGGAGAATAAATGGAATATAATTTTTCTTTGTCATCAAAAAAGTTAACAGATTTTACACCTTTTTTATCAATTGTTTTGATGATTGAAAAAGCCGAATTAAGAACAAGTGGAGTGTTTTTTGTTGATGTATATTGTGCGGCTGTGATAGTACTGATGGGCTTTAGCTGAAATCCTCCCCGAATTCCGACAATAGTAAAAAATGCAAGTATTACAAATATTATTGTGTGTTTTGTGTAATATTTTAGATTTTTAGAAATGTCTTTACAAATCGTAATCTCAAATATATTTGATGTTTTTATCAATAAAAGAACAAATAATAACCAGAGTACAAAAATGTACCAGAAGTCGATAAAAAATTGAGGAAGGAGGTTTATTATTTCGCTTTCTTCGTTTGCCAGAAAATTAAAAATATCGCCGGTAGTTCT
>JAIORY010000417.1 GCA_021107915.1 Bacteroidales bacterium
TCTTTCAAAGCACCGGGCGGATTTACATCAATATTAATATCAAATCCAATTTCGTTAAGTTGATGTTGGATAAATTCACAAAGATCAAGATACTCGGCGGTAGTAGATAGTGTAATAGATGGTATATCCTCTCCTGTCGAAAAACCGGCCTTTGTTAGTAATTGCCTGGCTTTATCAGGATTATATGAATATCCTTTTATTATGGAAGAATCAAATGCCGGAAGTCCTTTTGGAATAATACCGTAATTTCCGGGCATCCCGATATTGTTTCTCAGGTATTTCATCATTTTTTTCCTGTCGAAACCATAGTTTATTGCTTGTCGTACAAGCTTTAAACTCAACGGACTATCTTTTGCTTTTTCAATAGAATTATCAACAAGTATTCCAAGATATTCAGTATTGAGATATGGCTGAGTTATCAGCTTGAATTTATCATTATACTTTGGATTTAGTTTTCCGTTTCTTGTAAGCAATTCATCTTTGTATCTCGCGTCAATCCCCGACATAAAATCCAGATTTCCAAGCACAAACTCAAGAAAAGCCGATTGTTTATCTATTAAAAAAGATATAGCTACAGCATCGAGATATGGAAGACGTTTATCTCCGTCAAATTCAAAATATTTTTCATTTTTCAGATAAACAAGTTTTATACCTTCCATCCACATTTTAAATACAAACGGACCGGTACCTACGGGATTTCTCCTGAAATCTTTTCCATAAAAATTTATTGCTTCTTCAGGAACAACCGAGCAATATTGCATTGCAAGAATTCCCAGAAATGGAGGGAAAACTTGTTTTAATCTGATTTGAAAAACCGAATCATTTAAAGCTGTAAAAGCATAATTTCCATTATTTTTTTCAACATAATTAAAAACCCATGAACCCGGTGAAGCTAACTTAGAGTCAACAACTCGTTTAAAACTATATTCAAAATCAAAAGCATTTACTTTTCTTCCAATACCGTTTTCAAAAACTATATTATCATGAAAAAAAATATCTTTCCTCAAATAAAAAGTATATAATTTACCATTATCAAAAATCTCCCAGGATTTGGCGATACAAGGAATAATTTTCATTTCATCGTTAAACTGAACAAGACCATTAAACAACTGATTACAAGCCCAGATGTTAGATTGATCTTTAGCAAAAGTCGGATCGAGGGAAGAAATTCCGGCTGCTTCATTATATCTAAATACTGTTTTGTCCTCATTATTATGATGACGGACTCCACATCCAAATAAAATGAGAACTAAAAAAAGTATAAAAAATCTTTTCATAAATTCAAAATTACCGGTTTTAAGGGAAATATTTAATAATATTCTGAAATAGTTTACATATTTTTTTGTATTACTGTTATTAGCTTCGGTACTACCACGAATTTAGTGAAATATTGATAAATGCGAAAATGATTTAATGATTAAATGCGAAAATAAAAAAAACTATCCTGACACAAAAACTAAATATTGTTTTCTGCAAATTCTTTAATAACTGAGATTTAATTATTATGGAATATTTAAGCATTTAGACATTTAAGCATTTTATCATTATAAGTAAGTTGTTTGATAGAACCACAGAAAAATTATTTTCCATTAAAATAACAATAGAACCTTAGCTTCTAAGGTTTCGGCTATAAAGCTAAACAAATAGATTTTTTTTACCTTGCTTTTAATTAAATGTTTTTGTATATTTGAAAACGAAAGAGTACTTCATGTTTCATTAAATATATTCACGATGGATAATGTATTTTTAAAATATATGGACGATAGGTTTACCGCTAAAGAAATCAGTAAAACCGATAATTTAATAACCCCCTCAGAAATTCATGGACCAATAGTTACTATTTCACGTGAAGCAGGATGTTCGGGTAATGAAATTGCTAATGAACTTTGTTTAGCATTCAGTAAAATAAATAAGGAAGATAATTCTAAAAACGATTGGCAATGGATCAATAAACAAATTCTTCATTCTACTGCTAAAGAACTGAAAATGCCGGAGTCAAAGATTAAATATATTTTTAAGGCAGAAAAAAGAGGTGTGATGGATGATGTTGTTTCCTCCCTTACTTCAAAATATTATAAAAGTCATAAGACAATTCAAAAAACCGTTGTTAAAATAATTAAAAACTATGCTGCTAAAGGAAATATTATAATTGTTGGGCGCGGAGGAGTTATTTTTACACATGAGGTTCCAAATTCATTACATATTAAGTTAGAAGCCCCTCTTGAATGGCGTGTGGAACAAATCAGTAAAAAACATAATATATCAAGTGATGAAGCAAGAAAATATATTTTAGATATTGATGATAAAAGAAAAAAATTACTTGAACTGTTAAGTGAAAAAAAATATTCAAGTGATATATTTGACATAATAATTAATTGCTCCAAATTTAGCAAGGAAGAGCTAACTAACGTAATT
>JAIORY010000021.1 GCA_021107915.1 Bacteroidales bacterium
GAACCGCCCATTGGGGCTACTGTGCCTTCATAAGCATCAAGGGTTAACCATCCGCCCGGTGTTCCTCCTCCTTCAATACATAAAGCCAATGGCGTGTGAGTTGACCAACCAGGTCCTGATGCGCCAGTTCCTGTTCCACTTGGTGAATCTAACCAGTACATTTGAGGATTGCCTACATTCTGGCAACTGATATAGAAATCCGTTTCTGTCCGGGAATCAATAGTTGCAATCCATTGATATATCGGATAAGATCCTAAAAGAACTTCGCCTGTAGCTATTGGATCAAGTGTTACCATATATGAAGCTATTTCTGCTCCCGGTAATGAACCATCAGCATATATTCCAATAAAGAAATCTGCTGTTGTTGGTGTTCCTGATGTAAATACACCCCAGAATGTTACTGTGTTCCATGCGTCACTAATTCCATTTACCTGTTGGTATTGTTGGAAAGTACCTCCATTTTGCGACCAATATGCATTGGTATTTCCAACAGGGGAATTTGCGAACAAGCTACCTGCATTACATTCGAAAAGGTCGCGTGTTGCTTCCGAAGGCATCATAGGTTTGCCTCCTTTTTCAGATAAGGCTGATTTATCAGGTCCTGTGTTTTTTACAAAAACAGGAACTTTGCCTGTAGTTACATTTCTTGCATCACTACCATTTGCAGCATCACCCGGAGGGTAATTAATTACTGCTGTCCAGCCTAAAGGACCGTCGCCTGTATTTAATATTCCAAGCCAGTCTTTTAACCATTCGTTTGGATTAAGTGTTTCGTTTAATTGTAATGGATTGATAACCATACCGGGTTGAGTAAGGACAATATCCTGTACTGTAGTAGGACCAACAATCACAATTACGCTGTATGTAACAAGATTGTAACCTTCTTTCCATCCTTGGATATCCCATGTTCCACATTCAACAGGATCAAATGAGTAAAAACCATCAGATGCTGATGTTGTTACTAATCCAAGATCCTCAATTCCAACAGTAGCACCGGCAATTGTTAATCCATCACCATTAAATACATGACCATCAATGCTACCATAAGCAACTCCATCAATAGTAAGATCAAAATCAGGAATACAAGTAGGACTTGGCCATGTATCAACCATAATATAATATATTCCCGCATTTAATGTCTGCGAAATAGTTTTTACAGTAGTTGAACTTGGTCCAGTAACTACTTCTATAGCATTTCCAACATCAGGACAAGCATCAAATAAACCTAATCCTGTATAATATGAACCTTTTGGATCCATAGCAATTACGATTTCAACTGTTTCGTTTAATACAAGTTCATATATGATATCTTCACCACCATCATAGTAACCGAGTGCAGTATTACTATAATCATTTCCTCGTCCGCAAGTAGTTTGACTCAGATCGCTATAATTATAAGGTAAAGCACCAACATTCACTACAATAGGAATAGTACAATTATCTCCAGGTTGTGGTGCCGGTGGAGCAGAAATAACAAGGTCAAAATCAGGAATACAATTAGGACTTGGCCATGTATCAACCATAATATAATATGTTCCAATAGCTAAGGTTTGAGTAATAACTTTTACTGTACTTCCACTTGATCCGGTAACTGTTTCTATAGCAGCACCTACATCAGGGCAAGCATCAAATAAACCTAATCCAGTCCATGTTGTTCCGTTTGGATTCATTTCAATTTGAATATCAACTGCTTGGGTTATAACAAGTTCGTAAATAATATCTTCACCACCATCATAGTAACCGAGGGCTGTATTACTATAATTATTACCTCGCCCGCAAGTAGTTTGACTCAGGTCACTATATGAAGGTACCGCACCAACAGTTATTACAATCGGATCAGTACAATCATCACCAACAGCTCGTCCTTCTGCCGGAGCAAGAGGTACAATTTGTGTTGGACCATGCTTCTCCAGCTCAAATGTTTTTTTTGCCTGATTATCCATCTTTTGTTTTTCCAATCTGGAAATAGAATAATCTTGTGCAAAAATTACAGATGTCGATAATAACAAAGTTATCATCAATAAAAATAATTTTGTAAATTTTTTCATAAAAAATTGTGTTTAGTTAATAAATAATTTAATTGTTTTTAATTAATTTTTGATTTTTACTAGTTAATATTTAATTTTAATTGTAGTTAATTCATTTTAGTAAATAATAATTTTCAAAGGCAATTTCAGCCTAAGTACTTACTTCTCAAACCCTAATAAACTGTAGAAAGTTTTTTAGTTTCCCTAAAAATTCCGTATAGATACAGACAACAGTTTTTGAATTTTAGTTGCGCAAAAATACATTTTTTTTTGAATTATCAAAATTATTTTAATTTATCTTCAAAAAAAAAGGGAGCCGTTCAGCTCCCTTTTTAATTCTGTTCAAATTAATGATTATTTCGTGATAGTAACTCG
>JAIORY010000264.1 GCA_021107915.1 Bacteroidales bacterium
AACAATTTCAATTTAATATTTTATTTTCCGGGAGGAGGTGGTGGTGGTGATTGCCATTGCATTCTTTGTCCACGCATTCCATTTCTCATATTGCCTTGTCTTCCAAAATTACCTTGTCCTGATCGCCCCATATATCCTTGTCTTCCTGAATAACCTTGTCCATATCCTCGTCCAAATCTTCCTTTATTTCCTTTATTTTGCCAGTTGTCGAAAAACACTTTCTGATCATCAGTTAAAAGATTTCTAACTTCCTGCTGATTTGCTATTCTGCTTTTCATCATTTCAGCACGCATATTTGCAATCTGATCAATCGTATTGTTTATATTTTTCATATTCAGATTATCCTCTGATTGTAAAGTGATAAGACGTGCTTGTTTTTCTCTCATAAGATTTCTCTTCTTTGTCATTTCCTTTTGATTTTTCAATCTTAAGGTTTTTATTTTTGCTTTTTGATCTTCTGTAAGATCAGGAATAGGACACATCCATTCATTTTGTAGATTCATTCTTTGTCCTTTTTGGAAATTTTGCCCGCGCATATTACCACGCTGCGCCATTGAATTAATGCTCATACCTGTAAATATCATTACAAATAACAGCATCGCTAATTTGTTTGTTTTCATTTTGTTTGTTTTCATTTTTTTAAGTATTATTTGTTAATTATTAATTTTATTATCGATTATTATTTCTTCTATTCCTATTTCCTCTTCTTCCATAACCGTTACGGTTTTTTTCATTTTTTTGGCGGTTATCCTTATAATTATACTTGCGAACTTCACGTAAATTTTTATGTTTTCTTAAATGATCTTTCTCTTGATTATCTGTAAAATTACCTTGATCAGAGTTTATCAAATCTTTCTTCATTATTGATGAACGTTTCGCTGTTTGACGTCCATTTCCACGACTGATTTCATTAACACTCGTATTCACAAGAAAAGGAGAAGTTAATAATAAAAAGCATAAAATGATAAATGAAGTGGTAACAAGAATTCTTATTTTAGCATTTGGAATAATTTTTTTATATGTACACAAAATTACGTTCCAATGCAGGATAATATGAACTATTAATAATGCCAGCAAAGCAAAACCCAATATCAGATGAATTGTACCCCATTCGTGTCTATCCAAACCAAATAATGAAAGTTCCACATTTTCACCATATTTCACCCATCTTTCCTGTCCGGGAATTAAAACAAACTTCATAAGAAATCCCATTCCTGCAACTGCCATCAGGCAAATAAACATTACAGCATTTATTATTATATTTAGTTTGGATTTATTCATTATTCTGATATTTTTTATTCATCTGTCTTTTTCTACCATATTTTTTATCAAATTTTCTATGCCTTTCCTGCCAATTTCTTCCAAAACCACGCTCGGGAGGCTCTTGCATTTTTCTGTATATTTTTGAAAGATGTCTTCTTTGTTCAACATTACAATTTCTTTTCATTTGCTTAAAATGATAAATTGTCTGCTTTTTGAGTTTAACATGCCAGGTTCCAATTTCTTCAGCAATTTTATCTAATTTTAATGAATCCGGATTATCGTTTGATAATTCCTCCATCATTTCATATCTTAGCGAGTCAAGTTCATGAATTATCTCCAAAGATTTATCACTAAATTCAGTATGCATACGATCAAAGCTTCTGATTTGCATTGGAGATAACCCAAGTTCATTACGAAAAAATGCCGGTGGTTCACCTTCCCTAAATGGAGGCGGAGAAAAATTTCTCGCCGAACTAATAAAAACAATAACAGTAGTAATTGCTGCTACATTTATCGCCAGTGAAGCAATAATTATCCAAATCAGAGTATTTTTATTTACAAAATAATTCATTTTATTCCTCCTTTTTTAATAGTGAAGTTTCGATAGATTCAACTTCCAAACCATCAAGAAATAATTGTTGTGAGTATTCCTGATATTTTGAAATAGTTTGTTCGCTACCGGAAACCATAGAGTTATTTAAATAATTATCTCCCATCTGAATACCAACAAAAACACCAAAAGCAATTAGAACTACAGCAACAGAAGTTTGGAGAATTCTCATAAATACAGGACGAAAAACAGGTCTGAAGGAAGATTCTTGAACATCTTCCATTTTTGCTTTTACACGAGTATAAAAAAACGGATTAATTTCAGGGGTATTTTCTTTTTGAATAACACCCAAAGTTTTTTCCATTTCATTATACAAATATTTGCACTTATCACATTTCTCAAGATGCTTTTTTACAATCTTTTCCTTTTCGGAAGACAGGTCTCCTTCAATGTAAAAAATCAAATTCTTATTTATTTCTGTGCAGTTCATTTTTGTTTTTATTTAATTATTTGACTCCTAAATATTTTCAAACTTGCGATTAATATTCATTTTTTTTATAATAACTCA
>JAIORY010000112.1 GCA_021107915.1 Bacteroidales bacterium
TAAAATTTAAAATGATAAATTTAGAATTTAGAACGAAATAAAAAAATCCGTATCTTGCAGTAACTTTTTAAATCTTCAAACGTCATAAAAAATGAAGATCAGATATAATTCAATTAATTGAATGACAACAGTTGAGTACAATCAGTGTGTAGATGAGTTTTCTGATAATGTTTTTCGCTTTATTCTTAAGAATATTAAGGATGAAGACAAAGCGAAAGATGTTGTACAGGAATCGTATGTAAAAATGTGGGACAAAGCAAGATCAATAGATTTTGAAAAAGCTAAGTCGTATCTTTTTACAACTGCTTATCACACAATGATTGATCAGATTAGGAAGGATAAAAGACTAACTCAATTTGAAGAAGCACCGTACGATAGTTTTTCGCATGAAAACAGCTACTCAGATTTGAGTGAAATACTGAATGAAGCAGCAGATAAATTACCTGAAATTCAACGAACTGTTATTCTTCTGAGAGATTATGAAGGGTACTCGTATAAAGAGATTGGTGAAATTACCAAACTCGGCGAATCGCAGGTGAAAGTATATATTTACAGGGCAAGATTAAGCATGAAAAAATATCTTGTCAGCATGGATAAAGTAATTTAAAAAATGAAGATCAATAGAAATAATTATGAAATTTTCTTTCTGGATTACCACGAAGGAAACCTCACTCCAGCAATGGTTGAGGAACTTCTGATTTTTGTTGAAAACAATCCTGATCTGAAAGAAGAATTCGAAAACTTTGAAGAAATAACTATCCCTATTGACGAAAGCATAAAGTTTGACCTTAAAAAAAGTTTAAAAAAAACATCTTTTATTAATACTAAAAATATTAATGAAGAAAATTACGAAAAGTTTTTTATTGCTTATTTCGAGAATGATCTTGCGGAAAACGAAAAAACAGAACTTTTAGATTTTATAAATAAAAACCCTCTTTTAAAAAAAGAATTTGAACTTACCGGAAAAATTCATTTGAAAACTGATGAGACTATTATTTATGATAGTAAATCTTCAATAAAGAAATATCCTTTCTTTTCAAGAAAAGCAATTTATTATTCAGTTGGAATTGCAGCATCATTATTAATTCTTTTCGGAATATATTTTTTATTGACACCCGAACAAAACACCGGAAAATACGCCGTTAATATTCCATCAAAATTACCGATAAACAGCAAAAACATTCAGATTGAAAATGCTGCTCAGGCATTTCCTGAGAAACTTGCATTTATAAATAATTTTTCTTCATTTATTAATGAATATCAACACATGGAGTATCCGAAATCAAATCTCACAAGAATACCTCAACTGAATCAAACAAACATTGTTCATGAAGTATTTGCTTTCACAGAATTTGATACTCCTACTATAATTTTACCACATTACCAATACAAGTCATTATATGAGGATATTAAAATAGCAGAAAATATTCAGTATGCCTCAAGTAATAATTTCGATCTTGCAAATAAAACATTACCCGGAAAAATTATTGCTTATGCTTTTAATTCAATAAAAAATATTTTCAGAAGGAATGTTGATCCGGTTATAGAAAACTCCACAAACAATCCTGCTTTATGGTCAATTGCTCAAGCTGGCATTTCGGGATATAATTATCTTACTGACAATGAGGTTAAGCTTCAAAAAAAATATGATGAAAGCGGAAAGCTCATTGCATATTCTTTTGAAAGTGATGACATTCAGTTTCAAAGAAAAGTAAGAAGAAAATAGTTTTAGTTTGAATTTTAGTTATTTTAGCTCATTTTAAATTTTAGTCATTTTAAATTCCTTTTTTCATTACCTTTGACATCCAAAAAATCAAAACAAAAATTAATAAATCTATACCAAAAATGAAATTTGTAACTGCAATAAATTGTATGGATGGGAGAGTTCAACTTCCAGCTATCGAATGGTTAAAAAACAAGTATAACGCCGAGTATATTGATATGATAACTGAACCCGGACCAATTAAGATTCTTGATGAAGATAAAAATTTATGTTTAGTTGAATCCATTAAAAATAGAATTGATGTTTCGGTAAACAAACATTTATCAAGAGTTATTGCAATTATAGGGCATTACGATTGCGCCGGAAATCCTGTTGAAAAAGAAGTCCAGATCAAGCAAATTGAAAATTCAATAAAGAAAGTTTCTTCTTGGAATTTTAATGCCGATATCATCGGACTATGGATTGACGAGAACTGGGAAGTTTCGGTTTTGAAGTTTTGAGTTTTGGGTCCCGAAGCAAAGCTTCGAGGATGCTCGAGCAAAGCTCGGCATTTCAGGTTTGAGGTTAAGTTTGCTATCACTCTTCCATTATTCCATTATTCCATTATTCCAACATTCCATTATTCCAACATTCCATTATTCCAACATTCCAT
>JAIORY010000024.1 GCA_021107915.1 Bacteroidales bacterium
GATAAAGATACCAATCAGAATTTTGAAATTCGTGAAACTCTGTCGATATCATTAATTTTGCTAAGCTTGTGAATTAGTTCGTCAAAATGTTTGCTTCCGTTAACCTGAACTTTAATTATTCCTTCAAATTTTTTCTTTTTTGATTCTACTCTTAGTGAGATCATATTCACTTTAAGGTCATCAGAAATAATTTTTGTAATCTCATCAAGAATACCAAGTCTGTCGCGTCCTACAATTTTTAACACAGCCTGAAATGATGGGTTTTCAACGGAGTCTTTCCATTTTACACTAATAATCCGGTATTCGTATTGTTCATGCAGTCGCTTAGCATTTGGGCATTTATTTCGATGGATTGTTATTCCATTATTAACAGTTACAAAACCAAAAACTGCATCTCCCAAAATTGGATTACAGCATTTTGCAAAATTATAGCTTACATCTTTTAATTGATTATCAATAAGAAGAAAATCATCATCTTCATCTGAGGATTGTTGTTTTTTTGACTGAACAGCTACGACCGGTTTTTCTTCAGAAGTACTTTTTCTTTTTTGTATTTTATCGGTAAGTATATCTCTTATTTCCTGAAGATCGAATTTTTCCTGTGCAATACCTGAATACAAATTCAGTGAAGATTTTAATTTATAATATTTAATTAATTTATCAATGCTATCATCTGAAAATTCGATTTTCCAGTTTTTAAGTTTTCTTTTAATAATTCCTTTTCCCCGATCAACATCAATATGTTTTTCTTCCTCAATCGATCTTTTAATTTTACTTTTTGCGCGATTGGTTACAACAAAACTCAGCCAGTCTAATTTTGGTTTTTGATTTTTGTTTGTAATTATCTCAACTTTATCACCATTATTGAGAACATACCTGATAGGAACCGCTTTATTATTGACTTTAGCTCCGCGGCATGTTGATCCGACTTTAGTATGCACTTCGTAAGCAAAGTCTAAAATAGTTGAGCCGGCAGGCAGTTGTTTTAAATCACCATTAGGAGTAAAAATAAATACTTTATCAGATTTTTTATTAATTTTTGAACTATCATCAAGTTCAAATTCTATTTGAGAGGGGTTTTCTAAAATATCTCTTATCTGATTTAGATATTCGTTACTTTCATTTTTACTACTAAAACTTTTATAATCCCAATGTGCGGCAATCCCTTTTTCAGCTAGTTCATCCATTCTTGTCGTTCTTATCTGAACTTCAATCCATCTGTTATTCTGGCATTTAACAGTTGTATGTAAAGATTCGTAACCACTGGCTTTTGGTGTAGATATCCAATCGCGTAATCTTTTTGGATTTGGCTGATAAATATCAGTTACTATTGAATATACTCTCCAACAATCGGATTTCTCTTTACTTTTTTTAGTGTTAATAATTATTCTTACTGCTAAGTGATCATAAACTTCCTCTAACTCTACGTTTTGCTTTTTCATTTTTGTCCAAATACTGTGGATAGATTTTGGACGCCCTTTTATCTCACAATCAAAACCTACTTTAATCAATTCTCTTTGTATTGGTTTTGAAAAATCTTCAATAAAAACTTTACGTTTCGATTTTGTGGCATCTAATTTCAGGGATATTTCATTATAGATGTCGGGATGATAATATTTCATTAAAAGATCTTCCATCTCAGTTTTAATTTTATATAAACCAAGACGATGAGCAATAGGAATAAATAGAAATGTAAGCTCATTGCAAATCTTTTTTTGTTTGCTTTCGGAATAAGTATCAATAACATGCATATCGTGCAAACGATGAGCCATCTTGATTAGAATAACTCTGATATCATCAATAAATGACAAAAACAGATTTCGGAATTTATCGGATTGCAGCGAAATTTGTTTTGTTTGTAATTCGGATATTTTGCTGTATTCTATACATATTTTAACAACTGAATCTCCAAAATGCTTTGAGATTTCAGAAATAGGATAATCTGTTTTACGGATAATATGATGAAGTAAGGCGCAAATTATTGAAGTAGTTCCAAGCCCAATCTTTGAAACAGCAAAAGTTGCCACATCAATAGCGTGGCAAATATTCAATTCATCAGCTATTTCTTCGTTTTCATTCTCAATTGTAAAAGCAATTTCAAAAGCTTTGTTGATAGCTTTCAGATCACCCGTTTTTATCACAGGTTTACACACCGTAATAAGTTCAAGGTATTTCGAATCAATACGTTTTTTTTGCTCTTCGCTGATCATCAAATCGAATTTTGCGGCAAAATTATAATTAATTTTTCAATTGAGAAAGGAAATTTAAAAGATAAAGCGTTTATTTTCAATAAGAAAATAAACGCTTTAAAAATAATAATCCACCTGAGACAGACTTAACAAATATTAGAATTGGGTATTGGGTTTC
>JAIORY010000076.1 GCA_021107915.1 Bacteroidales bacterium
GACTCAATTATGCCGAGATAACCTGCAAGCATTGGGTCGTCAGTATAAGGAGAACATCCGCTTAAAAGTCCGGGATTTAGTTTTTTAACATTATCGCTAAACTCCCGCATAAATGGGGCAAAATAAGTTCCGCTGCCTTCAAGATATGTATAAAATCCAACCAATGACGGATGATGATTGTAAATTCCATAAAGTTCATCCATGATTGATTTAATGCTTTCCATCCTGTCTTTTGAATGGGTTTCTTTTGTCAAATCCCAACTAACCGATAGCAAAACAGGGTAACCCTTTTCATCACCGTTGCGGAGTATTGCTTCAACAATATCTTTTGGTGAGCCGGATTCCAAATCAGACTTGCATATTTTTGACGGGAAATATGCTGTTTTTCCAATAAGACCGTGAGCTATAAGACAGTTACCACCTGTTTCGCTGAAGTCTTTCAAATATAGCGAAATATCATTATCGAGATTAATTGTATCAAAAGTTGAAGGATAACAAAAATCAACTACCATCTTTCCTAAAAGAAATGTTGCCTTACCGATTGCTGACGGTTTTTCTTTATCTCTTGCCCAAACATGAACAGCGTACAAACCTTCCTGAGAATTATTATCCAAAATTACTTCCGCTTTATAAATATACGACTTACCTTGCATTTTTTCCAAAAGCAATTCAGAATTTCCAATTGTGGGTTTTAATAAAACAGCTTGAACAGTTTTATCTGCTTTGCTCAACTCCACTTCAATCGTAACCGTGTCTCCCCGTTGAACCCTGAAAGGATTTACATTGACTTTTATTGTTAAATCTTTTTGGGTACAACTTGCCAATGCCAATAAAAAGATACACAGAACAAGTAAGTTGGATAATTTGATTTGATTTTTCATATTTATTTTTTTGTTTTCTCTGCGCCTTTGCGACTCTGCGTTTAAATCTTTTAATGAACGCTGAGACACAGAGATGCAGAGATTTATTTTTTTATCCGTGCAAATCAGCGTCATCCGCGTTCTATTTCTTCAACTCCCGCATAGCCTTTTCAATCTGCATTGCGCCCAACACAAACCACGAATTATTTCTTGTCCAGTATTCGTTGGTAAGATAGGCAAAAGTCCATCCCCAAACGCCTTTATCAATTATTGGATATTCGGGTGGAAGATCTGCAATTATGAAATTTTTGGTTATGTCGCCTATTTCAATTGGCTCTCCTTTTCCGGGCATTATTCCATTCAGAATTCCACCGGGAACAATTCCATCTTCGCAACCTTCCATAAAGGCGTAGCGATGATGATAACAGCCGGGACCTTTTCCCACAGTTGCCATCATCGAAATATCAGCAGGATTAAATCCGATGATCCATTGCAACTGAAGTTCTGCAGCTTCCAGATATTTCGGTTCGTCCAAAATAATAGCTGCTGTGGCAAGTCCCCATGCAACTGCACCAATGCGTCTGTTGGCACCGGCTACATACCTGTAACTTTTTATTGTTCCATCTTTTGTTACTCCGCCAATAAGTCCGAAACTTGAAACATCAGCATACTTCATCATATAATCTGCCCAGCGTTTGAAAGTATTTTTTATTTCTTTATTCAATTCACTTTCGGGGAATGTTTTGTGATATTGGTATAATGCAAGCATCTGAAAACGGCAGTCTGCCTGTCCTTCTGATTTTTTTGCTTCGTCAGGATGGAAAAATCCTTCTCTTCCTTTAATCTGTTGTTTTGTAATATTTTTCACCCTGATTTTTGCATCTTCTTTATATTTTTTATCCTTTGTGATTTTGTAAAGTTCAACATCACTAAAAAGCAAACCGGTTTGAAGTCCTAAAAATGAATTTAATTTATTTTCATCAAGTTCAACTTTGGAATCAATATCATAAGCATCTTCGGCAATTGCAATACATTTTTTTGCAAATTCTTCGTTATAAGATTTTATCTGTTGGGCAACTATTGCCAACGAAGCACCGGTTAAACTTACTCCGGGAGATTTAACAGGTCCGTAGTTATTTTCTATCATTTCTTTTTCAAAAACAATTCTTGGCGGTTCACATTCGGGAGCACCGAGCCATTCGCAAACATTTTCAAAGTTGCCTGTAAAACCCGGATGAAAAGCTCCATCCCAGTATCCTTTGCAAAAATATCGCGCTTCCCATACAGCTTCATCTGTTAATTCGGGAACACCGGAACTTTTAAAATCGTCCTGAAATTGCTCCTGAAAAATTGCAAGGGCAAGCACACCGGAAGTTCCCCCGCCTATCCATTTCCCGTAATCACCTGCATCGTGCCAGCCACCTGAAACGTCAACTTTTGTTCCGTCTGTTTTTATTACAACATCTTCGGTATGACA
>JAIORY010000375.1 GCA_021107915.1 Bacteroidales bacterium
AATGGTAAAAATAGCGAACTGCGTAAATTATACAAATTATAAAAAAATACAATTAGTGCAAGTTTTGATAATTTAATTTGTAGCTTTGTCCAATGAATAAATACACAAATCGAAAGAAATATATAGACAAACTACTGTTGTACAAAGACAAAGGACTTATAAAAGTCGTGAGTGGCTTGCGTAGGTCGGGTAAAAGTACTTTGTTTGAAATTTACCATGAGTATTTATTAAAACAGGGCATCGGTAAGCGACAAATACAATTTTACAATTTTGAACTGCCAGAAAATTATCTAAACAAAACGTGGGGTGATATATATTTCGAGATAAAGAAAAAAATGCAACTTGGTAAAACCAACTATGTTTTTTTGGATGAAGTACAAAACATACCATTCTTTGAGAAATTAGTGGACGGACTTTTTGCCACAGAAAATACAGATATTTACATTACAGGTTCAAATGCTTTTTTGTTGAGTAGCGAATTGGCAACTTTATTGAGTGGTCGTTACATTGAAATTTCTATTTTACCCTTCTCGTTTAAAGAATACTTAACAGCTCGCAATATTGACACTGGCAACAAGTACCTCAATTTCGAAGCCTTGTTTTTTGATTACGTTAACGAAACTTCATTACCAAAAGGTGTTGAATTGCGTGAAAGCGGTTTTGATAAAATATACGAATATCTTGAAGCTATTTACACAACAATAATCGAAAAAGACATAACACAACGACATCAAATAAACGATAAACGTGCTTTTGCAAACATTGTAAAATTTGTAGCGTCTAATATTGGAAACCAACTTTCGCCAAGTAATATTTCCAAAACACTTAAACAAGACGGACAAAACATACATCACGCTACGGTTGAAAAGTATTTGGATTATTTGGTAACAAGTTTTGTATTTTACAAAGTAAACCGTTTTGATATAAAAGGCAAAAAACAATTGGCTACACAAGAAAAATATTATTTGGTGGACGCAGGGTTATTGAACATTTTGGTAGGCAAAGAGAGAATTACAGAACGAGGTCATATTTTAGAAAATATTGTTTATTTAGAACTAATACGCAGAGGCAATAAAGTATGGACAGGTACTGCCCGAAATACTGAAGTGGATTTTGTTTGCAAAAACCCATCAGGCGAAATTGATTATTATCAAGTGGCATGGCAAATGACAAATGAAAGTACCATTGAACGTGAGTTTGGAGCATTAGAAAAAATTAACGATAACTATCCAAAATATTTGCTCACGACAGATTCGTTTACACAAAACCGAAGCGGAATAAGACACATGAATGTATTTAATTGGCTACTTGAAACAAACGAAAAGAAAGAATAACCACAAACCACAACACCTAAGCATATAAAAATTCCGCCTCGCTGAGGCAAGACGGTTTTTATATGCATTGTTGAACGACATCAAAAGTACACTTCGACAAGCTCAGTGAACTGCTTGGGCTGGCTATTTTAAAGGGTATGTGGTTTTAATGTTTCATTATCCATGCTCCTTGAACCAAAAAAGAAAAGTAAGGAACATGAAAAAACTGATTTGTAAATTTGAAATCTCGGTTAACGAATTGGCTTTGAATCAATATTGAAAATCAGTAAAATATTAGTCAGAATAAATAAACAATAAAATGTATATATTATGGAACCTATTGTAATTATCGGATTGAGTTTTTTAACTATTGTACTTTGGTTTTGGGCGATAATAGATATCGTGAAATCAAGATTTAAAAATCAAACAATGAATACTGTTTGGTTATTGATTGTTTTATTTTTTCCAATTCTTGGTTCAATTATTTATTTGCTGTTGAGAAAAAAATATACAACTAAAGAAGTTAGAAAATTTCAACCAAATTTTAAAAGAGCCAAATAGATTTTGAAAATCAGAAAATCAATCAATGGCAGGCATTTATATTCATATTCCTTTTTGTAAAAAGAAATGCAATTATTGTAATTTCTTTTCTGTAGCTTCATTAAAGAATAAAAATGCTTTTCTTGAATCTTTAAAAAAGGAGATTGAAATTCAGAAAGACTATTTACAAAATGAAGAAATAAATACGATTTATTTTGGTGGTGGAACTCCTTCTTTGTTGTCGGTTTCTGAAATTTCTGATATTCTGGAGCAGATAAATAGGTTTCATAAAACTAACGATAAGCCTGAAATTACTCTGGAAAGTAATCCTGACGATCTGAATAAACAAAAAATCAAAGAACTTAGGCAGACTCCAATTAATCGTTTGAGCATTGGAATTCAATCTTTTTTTGAAGAAGACCTAAAATATTTAGACAGAACTCATGATCCTGCTCAGGCGGAAAAAGCAATAAAATTTT
>JAIORY010000121.1 GCA_021107915.1 Bacteroidales bacterium
AATTCTAAAATGCCGAGCTTTGCTCGAGCATCCACGAAGCTATGCTTCGGGATCTTAAATTATTAGAACAAGACTTTATGGACAGACACTAAATAGCACCTTTGGTTATCGTTTTATATTTCTGTCAATAAATTCAAAATCATCCCAATCATAACCTACATTAAAATCATTTCGAAAACTTTCAAGATTTTTGTATGATAATTTTATAGTTTCTGTTTGCTCCTTGCCGGGAATAATATTTGAAATGATCTTTCCTTTAGGATCAATCACAGCCGAGTTTCCCAAATATTTATTTTCCTGTCCATCGGTGCCAACCCTGTTAACTCCGGCAACGTATGATAAATTTTCTATTGCCCGACTAATTAAAAGTTGTTTCCATGGATAGCTTCTTTGTGCAGGCCAGTTTGCAACATAAATCAAAAGATCATACTCAAATTTATTATTTATATATTGATTTTTGCTCCAGACAGGAAACCTTAAATCAAAACAAATCATTGGACATATCTTCCATCCTTTCAGCTCAACGATTAGTTTTTCCTTGCCGGGAGAAATTAAATCTGATTCATCACCAAGTTGAAAAACATGTCTTTTTTTGTAAGTTTTAAAGCTTCCGTTTGCTTGCATCCAAATCAGGCAATTATAAAACTTTTTGTTTTCTTCAATCAAAAGACTTCCGGTGATAACACAGTTTTTTTCGACAGCTTTTTGTCTAAGCCAGTTAACAGTTTTCCCGTTAAGGGTTTCAGCAAAATTATTTGGGTCAACAGGGAATCCGGTATTAAAAACTTCAGGAAGGATAATAAGATCGGTATCCGAATTAATTTCATCAATTTTTTTGTTGAAATGATTGATGTTTTTTTCAGGATTTTCCCAGGCAATTTCCGATTGAATTATTGTTATTTTCAGATCTTGCATAATATTTGAGCAGCTTTTTTAAGAGTTTCGTCTTTTTTTGCAAAACAAAATCGTAACATTTTATTTTCATCTTTTCTATGATAAAACGGAGATATTGGTATTGCAGCAATTCCATGTTCTTCAATCAGCCACAAAGCAAAATCCATTTCTTTTTTATCGCTGATGTTACTGTAATCAAGTAATTGAAAATATGTTCCGTGAGACGGAATAATTTTGAATCTTGATTTTTGTAAATGTTTAACAAAATAATCACGCTTTTTCTGATAGAATTTTCCGATTTTACTATAGTTCTTTTTGTATTTTAAAAAGTCTGCAATTGCATATTGTACAGGCGTATTACAAGTAAAAACTACAAACTGATGAACTTTTCTGAATTCGGTCATTAAATTTTCAGGTGCAAGCACAAAACCCATTTTCCAGCCGGTGGCATGGAATGTTTTTCCAAAAGAACCAACAACAAAACTTCTTTCGGCAAGCTTTGGAAAACGACAAATACTTTGATGCTCATGTTCATCAAAGATCAAATGTTCATAAACTTCATCACTTAAAATAACAATATCTGTATTTTTTGTAAGACGCTCCAATTTTATCATATCATCTTTACTTAAAACAGCTCCCGTAGGATTATGAGGCGAATTAATGATAATAAGTTTTGTATGTATTGAAACCATTCTCGGCAGTTCATTCCAGTCTATTTCATAAGTCGGGCTTTTAAGTTTTGCATATTTAACCCTTCCACCATTTAACTCTACTGCCGGAGCATAGCTGTCGTAAGCCGGTTCAAATATTATTGCTTCATCATCATCTTTAATAAAAGCGGAAATAATTGTAAAGATTGCCTGAGTTGCCCCGGCTGTAATATTTATTTCTTTTTCAGGATCATAAACGACATTATAAGTTTTTTTAACTTTCGCTGAAATGTTTTCACGAAGAGGCAAAACTCCCTGCATTGGTGCATATTGATTATGTCCTTCTTTCATGTAATGATTAACCAGTTCAATTAGTTCTTCGGAAATATCAAAATCCGGAAAGCCCTGCGAAAGATTAAGCGCATTATGCTCATTAGCAATTTTTGACATAACCGCAAATATTGAAGTTCCATAATGTGGTAATTGTGAAATTATCCTTCCTTTAAAATTTTCCATGAAATTACTTATGATTTTAAGATTAATAAATTTTCCCTTTATCCGCTAAATTAATGTTTTTTTTCAAAATAGGGTTATCTATAATTTTTCAAATAATTAATATTATTATTGAATTTGGTGGGATATAGGGGAAATATGGGTATAGGGGAAATATGGGCATGTATTAGCTTTAGGGGACTTCTATATTTATACCTTTATTCCATCATTCCAAAATTGAGTCCACTACGAAAAGTATTTTTAGC
>JAIORY010000438.1 GCA_021107915.1 Bacteroidales bacterium
AAGATAGCTTTTAAAATTATTGGTATTGTTGAATTTAGTTAATTACGATTTTTTTGTTAACTGTTCCTATTTCGTTAGTAATTCTAAGGAAATAGATTCCTTGAGCGAAATTTGAAATGTCCATTATTCTTGTAAATTTTCCTGAAACTTCTGAACTTTCAGAAATAATAATTTCACCGGTAATAGTCATCAATTCAATATTAATGGTTTGAGTGCTGTTTGCTTGTAATTCAAGAGTTATATTTTCTTTTGCAGGATTTGGGTAAACATTCAAATATTCAAAAGTTCCACTTTCATCCACACCAACATTATTGATTTCCCATTCAGCTTCCCAACCGCCGGCTGTAGTCGAAGAATTTGAAGTAAATGTGATGAACATCATACCACTTGTAGCTGTAACAGGGTCAGGAATATCGCTACCTGAATATTCTCCAAGAAGAGATGAACCATCATAAACTTTCAAAAAATCAACACCTTCTTCTGTGTCAAGTTCTGTGATAGTAATGGTAATATCACTAGCCCATTCAGGTTCAATTCGCCACATACAAACCGAGCTATTGTTATAGTTGAATGAATTACTACCATCGGTAAATGTTCCTGAAGGTTCAGTAAAAACAGTCATCCCGCTACAATAACTTGGTGAGGTGGTTGTATATTCTGCATAAAATCCGCTACCGGTAACACTTCCGTCAGATGAGAAAGTAATAAATAATTTATTTCCTGTTGATGTAAAAGATGCAGGCATATTTGTTCCTGTATATGTTCCAACAACAGTAGCACTTGCATCTCCACCATCATAAATTATTACTTCATCATTTTGCCCTAAATCAAATTCGTAAAATGTAAGAGTAACATCAGTAATTGAATCTTCAGCAGTTTGAGGATCTATCAACCAACTTGCTGTAGTGTTATCTAAATAATCTTCAATAGGCCCGCTGCCATCAGTAAAGCTACCTGACCTATCTGTAATAATTGTTAGACCATCTGCATAATAAGGATAATCTCCATCGGTTGGATAAAAGTTTTTAACGGCTGCCTGTTGTGAAGAAAAACCATTAACATTGTATAAAGAATAATAACCATTTCCAGAGCCACTCCATCCAAAGTTAAAATGATAATCAGTTCCCTGATAACCATCACAACCAAAAGCATGACCTCCACTACTAGATTGTCCTGAGTAATAAAGCGGATAACCTTGATCAAGATTTTCGTTTAGAGTGTTCATCCATTGTGTCATAGAATAGTTGGATTTCTCCATATACACAGCAGCACCATACCTGAAGTAATCTCTTAATGCATTATCTGCATCAGAACTGTAAGCACCTGATCCGCCAGGACCATACATCATATTAACAGAAACACCTGCATGATATTGTAATTCAGCTATTGGATTTGGATTGTTATTAATGATATTATTATTCATTCCATTCCAGTTATATTCAGTTGCACCAAAGTTCGCAGTCTGAGTGCCATATCCTGAAGCATAATAACTATGAGTGCCATTTCCAACAAAGGGATACCTCCAATAGTGCATGATAAATGACATACATGTAGCTACACAGCCGGCATAAACATGTCCACCTGAACCGGCAGCATCTTCAGGGCATAAAATATTATAAGGGCTGTCCTGATTCCATGTTGAATTAAGAAGTGGTTCAACATCTTTTGCTCCATCTTTTATGTTTAATTGTGAAATTTCATCAGTAAGTAAATGTTTCCATAGCTTTGAAACCTCAGAAGTTGCAGCAACATTGTTTTCTTTTGCAAAGTTGATTTGCTCAATGTAGCTGTATATAAAACTTCCATAATTGCTTGTGTAATCAAGGTCTTCAGGAAAATTTCCTTTATAAGAATAACCTATTACAGGGGTAAATGCATCTTCTGCAGAAACAATAACAAATCCTTCGTTATTAAATTCAAAAACATAAAATACAGTTTCTTGTCCGTTTTTATGTTCAATAATATTTGTTATCTGAAGATCAGAATAATTGATTGGGCTTTCAAATTGATTAGACTTTTCAAAATAGAAATTCTTTGCAACTTTTTGTGCATCCTGAAGTTCTACATTGTTTGCATAATTCATCAGTCCAAATCCAAATGTGAAAAGGACTAATAAAAGTAGAAATCTTGTTTTCATTTTGTTATTTATTTAGTTTATATTCGATGTTTTGTGATAAGGGAATCCTCCCTAAAAAATAATTTGCAATTATAGCAATAATTTTTGATAATTACCAAAAATTTATGAAATGATTTTATAAACAGGTCGGAATAAATTTGTTAATTTCGCAAATCA
>JAIORY010000243.1 GCA_021107915.1 Bacteroidales bacterium
GCTACACTTCCGGGAGCTACGGTAATATTATTAGAAACAGACCCGCCAATTGGAACAATTACAAATGATGAAGGTTATTTTGTTTTAAAAAATGTTCCTGTCGGAAGAGTTAGTTTACAAGTACGATATATCGGATATCACACCGTTACAATAAACAATCTTAATCTTATTTCGGGTAAGGAATTGGTAGTGAACATTGAAATGGAAGAGAAAGTCCAGAAAATGGAGGAGGTTGTAATAACAGCTTCACGAAAAGGAGAAGTTTTAAATAAAATGTCGAGCATTAGTGCCAGAACTTTTTCTGTTGAAGAAAGCCAACGATATGCAGGAGCGAGAAATGATGTTTCAAAAATGGCTTCAAATTATGCCGGTGTCTGTACTTCAAATGATGCTTTAAATGATATTGTAATTCGTGGAAATTCTCCGGCAGGTTTATTATGGCGTTTAGAAGGTGTTGATATTCCTAATCCTAACCATTTCGGAAGTCTTGGTGCAACCGGTGGTCCTGTAAGCATGTTAAATAATAATGTTCTTTCAAATTCGGATTTTATGACCGCTGCTTTTCCTGCAGAATATGGAAATGCATACTCAGGTGTGTTTGACCTGAAAATGCGAAACGGAAATTACGAAAAGCATGAATTTCTCGGACAAGTTGGTTTTAACGGTTTTGAGATTGGAGCCGAAGGTCCTATTTCTAAAAACAGTAACTCATCATATTTAATAAATTATCGCTATTCAACAATGGGTGCATTGCAAGCATTGGGCATTAGCGTAGGAACAGGAAAGGCTGTTCCAAATTATCAGGATTTAACTTTTAAGCTAAATTTCCCGACAAAAAAATTGGGAAAAATAACAATTTTTGGCCTTGGCGGAATTAGCGATATTAATTTCTTATACAGCGAAAGAGACACAACAGAAAAAGACGACAATCTTTATGCTTATGAAAACAGGGATGTTTTATCAAAAAGTAAAATGGGGATAATCGGGCTTTCAAACACTTACAAAATTAATAACAGTACATATTCGAAATTGATTATAGGTGCATCAACAATGATTAATGAAAATATTGTTGATTCGGTGAGTACTGTATCAAATATCCCACAACCTTATGTTCGTATGGATTTAACAGATTCAAGAATTTTTGGTAATTTTTATATCAACAAAAAGCTTAATTCACAGAATAATTTCAGAATTGGTGTGAATGTGAAAAGAATAAGCATGAATTTAATTGATTCTGTTTATAATGCAAGCTACGACAGGTTTGTTACAAGAATTGACAATGATGATTTTACTTATTTATACGAAGCATTTATTCAATGGCAATACAAACTAAGCGATAATTTAATATTTAATCCCGGCATTCATTATCAACAATTAGCGTTGAACAACAGTATTTCTATCGAACCCCGATTCGGGATAAAATGGAACTTATCTAATACTCAATCTCTTGGTTTTGGTTATGGTTTACATAGTATTTGTCAGCCGTTAAGTGTTTATTTCAAACAGGTTGAATTGCCTGATTTAAGCTATTTTAGGCCAAATGAAGATTTAGATTTCACGAAAAGTCATCATTTTGTTCTGGGATATAATCTTCAAATTAATGAGAATTTACGACTAAAAGCAGAAGCCTATTATCAGGATATTTTTCAGGCAGTAGTTGAGCAAAACTCAAGTGCTTATTCAATTTTAAACAGTAATTCTTTTACAAGATTTACACCCGATTCGTTGGTAAACGGGGGCAGCGGCACAAATTACGGAATAGAACTAACTGTTGAACGATTTATGGATAAAGGATTTTATTATCTTTTAACCGGTTCATTATACGAATCGAAATATAAAGGAAGCGATGGAATATTAAGAAATACAGCTTTCAACGGGAATTATGTTGTTAATGCTTTGGCAGGAAAAGAATGGAAATTATTTTCAAAAAAAGAAAATGCAAAATATAAAAAAGTAATAGCTATTGATGGAAAACTAACTTATGCAGGAGGATTAAGATATACGCCTGTTGACATAGTAAAATCAATGCAAAGCGGGCAAACAGAATTTGACGAAGAAAACCCGTTTTCAAAGCAATTTGATGATTATATCAGACCGGATATAAGAATAGCTTTCAGGCTTGACGGAAAAAAATTCTCACATGAATGGGCTTTTGATATTCAAAATTTTATAAACCATAAAAATCCGTATATGATGACATTTGATGCTGATAAAGGCGAAGAAGAAATGATATATCAACTCGGGATATTTCCGATGATGCAGTATAGGGTGGTTTTTTAGTACTTTTG
>JAIORY010000366.1 GCA_021107915.1 Bacteroidales bacterium
GCTCGAGCATCTTCCGAATCCTCGGATTCGTGAATCCGGGACTCGAAGCTCTGCTTCGGGATTTAAAATTATTAATTACGATTTTTTTAGAAAGTTTGTTTGAAATAAATTTGTTCCATTAAAATTCGATATTTGATTTCAATAAACTTGCGTTTGAGTTTCAAAGTTGGGGAGAGTTCTCCATTTACCGGTGTCCATTCGTCAGGCACTAATCTAAATCTTTTTATTCTTTCAGGTTCATTAAATAACTTATTGAATTTATGAATTTCCGTATTGAATATCTCTAATATTTTTGGTAATTGAATTAGCTCTTCATTGTTTTGAAAAGGAATATTTTCGATTTTGCACCAGTCTTTTAAAAATGTAAAGTTTGGTGAGATCAGGGCACTCGCAAATTTTTCGTTTTCACCAACAACCATAGTTTGCTCAATAAATACGGACTCTTTTAATTTGTTTTCGATAGGTTGTGGAGCAACGAATTTTCCGTTTGAAAGTTTAAATATTTCTTTTTTTCTGTCGGTGATCTTTAGAAATTTATTATCCTCCAAAGAGCCGATATCACCGGTATGAAACCATCCGTCATTATCAAAAACCACTTTAGTAAGTTCGGGGTCTTTATAATAACCGAGCATCACATTATGCCCTTTGCATAAAATTTCGCCATCCTCACTTATCTTTACTTCTACTCCATCAATTGGAGTTCCTACAGTTCCGAGTTTTAAATTATTTTTCTCTAATCTGTTTATTGTGATGACAGGAGATGTTTCGGTAAGTCCGTACATATTAATGATTTTAATGCCTGCTGCCCAAAACACTTTTTCTAAGCGCGGCTGTAAACTGGCTCCTCCGCATCCTGCCATTTTAACATTTCCGCCAAGGGCTTCTCTCCATTTTGTGAAAATTAGTTTGTCGGCGAGTTTAAGTTTTTTCTCATAAAACCACCCGTTTTCTCCAAAAGGTTTGTATTTCAATCCAAGATTGACAGCCCAAAAGAAAAGAGTCTTTTTAATTCCTTTTAGTTTCTTGCCTTTTGCGATAACTGTGTCATATACTTTTTCTAAAATTCTGGGGACAGTATCAAAGCCATGAGGTTTTATTTCACGCATGTTAACAGCTATCATGCCCATATTTTCAGCATAATAAATACTTGTGCCTGTATATTGCGTCTGGTAGTTTCCCATCATTCCACCAACATGACAAAGAGGGAGAATGCTCAAATATCTTTCATCAGGTTTCATTACAAAAATCTCAGATGCAGCCTTAAAATTTTTAACCTTATTATTGTGTGATAGCATTACACCTTTTGAAGTGCCTGTTGTTCCTGATGTATAAATCAGGGTTGAGAAATCATCGGGAGTGATAGTCTTTTTTATTTCCTCAACTTCCTCTTTATAATAGACCTCGCTTTTTTTGCCAAGATCAATTATTTCCTTCCAGTTTTTTGCATTTTCTACATTATCAAAAGTGTAAATATTTTCAATATTCTCAGCTTTTTTGGCAGGAGATATTATTTGATTATAAAGACTTTTATTAGAAACAATAATGATTTTCGCATCCGAATGTTTAAAAATATTTTCGTATTCGGTAGCGTTTAGTGAAGTAAAAACAGGTACATGCACAACACCAATCATTGACATTCCCATATCAACAAAATTCCATTCAGGACGATTATTAGAGATGGTCAAAATTTTATCACCTTTCTTAAATCCAAGTGATAGCAGCCCGTAACTAAAATAATATGATTGTTCAATATAATCCTGTGTGCTGTATTTTTTCCATTTACCGTTTTCCTTAGCAACAAACACATCTTCTTTTTTGAAGTTTGCTTTATACCTTTCAAGAAGATCAAAGGTTCTGCTTACTTTCATAGCTTTTTGTTTTGGTGGATATTTTCCCGTGAAGATGTAAAAGTAAGAAATTTTTTAAATGTCGAATATCGAACGGGTGTACGACAAATTTCCAAATTTCATTCAAGAGACTATTAAAATTTTTAGTTTTTTGTGTGGATTTTGAGTTTTGGTGTTTTTGTGGCGAAATAATACTTGCCACTAAAGCACAAAAACTCAAAATTCCACTAAAAAGGAAATTTGTCGTACACCCAATCGAACACTGATTTAAGATTTTTGATTTGAAGGCTTCTCACAAACTTCGAAATTCATCATTCGTTAATCGAAATTCGAAATTTAGTTTTTATTTCAATTCAATTAGGTTAATTTACTAAAAATACCCCGAGCCATCCCAGCAATGTGTACAAAGTTTTTCTTTTGGAAGTC
>JAIORY010000137.1 GCA_021107915.1 Bacteroidales bacterium
TTTCAATCCTAAACTAAGAAATCAGAATTAATAACTAACTTTGAATTTTAAATTATTTATAGGAATACTTACATTACATTGTTAATGAAAGATGTTAGTGTAGAATTTAAAATAATATAGGTATGATAACTCGAATAGAAATAGACGGATTCAAAACATTCAACAATTTCAAAATGGAATTTACTCCATTCACTATAGTAGCAGGCACTAATGCTTCCGGAAAAAGCAACCTGTTTGATGCCTTAAAACTATTATCAAACCTTGCCGAAACTGACCTCAAAACAGCATTTAATAATACGAATTTAAGAGGAAAAGCACTTGAGCAATTTTCGCAATATGCCAACGGAGAATTTGCAAGTAAAATAAAATTTGCAGTTGAAGTATTATTAGACTCTACAATAACTGATAACTGGGGCGAAAAATCTATTCTTAAATATACCCGGGTAAGATACGAAATTGAAATAACTAGAAAACGAAACACTAAGGGTTTTGATGATTTACATGTTATACATGAAGTTTTAAAACCAATAAAACATCAAGAAGACAGGTGGGTAAAAACACACATTTCTAAACACTTATTAGAAAAATGGCGACCAAAAGTGATTGGAAGAAGGGGAACTCCTTATATTGCGACAGAACAAATTAACAAAAAAACTGTAATTAGAATACCCTTAGATGGAAAACCAGGGCGTGGAAAGCTTAGCATTGCTAATAATATTTCTCAAACCTTATTAAGCAGTATTAATAGTGTAGAATTTCCGCATGTATTTGCAGCAAAACAGGAAATGATAAATTGGAGATTTCTTCAACTCAACCCTGAAGAACTAAGTAAGCCAAGTCCTCGAATAGCATCAGATGTTATAACCCCTAGCGGAGGTAATTTGGCGGCTGCACTGTACCGATTAAAAATTGAGGATGATACCTATTTAAATGATATTTCGAGAGAACTCAATAATTTATTGCCCAATTTTGTAAAAGTAGATGTAACAGAGGATGTGGCAGAAAACAGATTTGTTATAAAACTTAATAGTGAAGACGGACGTGAATTTTCATCAAGAGTACTTTCTGAGGGTACCTTGCGGCTTCTCATACTTTGTATTCTTAAATACGACCCAAAATACAAAGGTACGCTCTGTTTTGAAGAACCGGAAAATGGCATTCACCCTTACAGAATAAATATGATGCTTGAATTACTGAAAGGACTTTCGACTGATTTGTTCGAAAAAGAAGATACAGATTTTCCTCTCAGGCAAATGATTGTTAATACTCACTCCTCAGTTTTTGTAGGTGAACTTTTTATTAAAGAAAGATTTCCATTGAATATTTCGGTATGGTTTTCAAAACTGGTAACGAGTATTTCTATCAAATCTAGCAATAAATTTAAATTCAAATCAACCAAAATATTACCAGTTCGTAAAGGGAATAATCAGATACAGTTTGATTTTATAACACCAAGTGAATTGGAAATAACCGATCTAGAAGTGAAGAAATATTTAGAAACAAAAGATTTTGAGAATTAAACTATGAGTAATATTTTACAGATAGCATTCACAACTGAAGGCAACACAGATAAGCGATTTCTTGGAAATATAATCGAAAAAACTTTTGAATCTCTGCTTTATGAAAGTGACACAGAAATAGAAATTCATTCACCAGTACACGTTACCGAAAATAGTGAAACATTTAATAAAAAAATACAAGCAATAGCAATTACTTATAATTATTTTCATGTGATTTGTGTACATTGTGATTCAGATTCCAGGTCTAATAGGGCTGTACTTAATCATAAAATAAATCCCGCATTTCAGATAGTTAATGATACGGATAATGCTTGTAAAAATTTAGTTGCTGTAATTCCTATTCAAATGACAGAAGCATGGATGCTTGTAGATATTGATTTATTTTTAGAGGAAATAAATACAGACAAATCTTGCAATGAATTAAACCTACCTTGTAATGCCAGTCAAATTGAAAATATAGCCAATCCAAAAGCTCGAATAGAGGATGCTCTACGTGAGGCGCAAATAAATATTGCAAGAAGACGCCATAAATTAAAAATAGCTGATCTATATACTCCAATATCGAAAAAACTAAGTATACATCAATTAGAACAATTACCTTCTTTTAGAAATTTTAAAGAAAATGTTAGACACTCTCTTTTAAAATTGAATTATTTGCATTAATAATGAAATTGAAAAATCAACCAAACCGATATGACTCCAAAAACCCAAAAAACAGGATTATTTTTCGGATCATTTAATCCCATAC
>JAIORY010000071.1 GCA_021107915.1 Bacteroidales bacterium
TCATCAATAAAAATATTAAAAATCCCATAGGGTAAAATCCATTTAGATCATCTTAATAATACAAACAAAACTATTAATTATATTTATTCACATAAAACAATAAATTATGAAAACATTAACAAATAATGCAATTAAAATATTGATAATGGCTATCATTATCATTATCAGCACATCAGCAACATCAAATACAAGCAATATTCTGATAAAAAAGAATAGTAAAGAAAAAGGTAACACATTAAACTATGTTACATACAAAGGCAAGATACTTGATAAAAATACACATGAAGCATTAGTTTTTGCTTCTATTAGAGTTGAGGGAGAAAATACAGCAACTATTTCAAACTCTGAAGGGGAATTTACTTTAAAGATCAGCAAAAAAAGCAAAGCAAAAAATATTATCATCTCACATATTGGATATAAAAATTTGGTTTATCCTTTAATACAACTTGCTTATAATAATAATGTCCTTTACCTTGAGGAAGCATTTATTTCTTTAGATGAAGTTCTTATTACGCCCGATTATCCCGAACTGGTAGTAAGAAAAATGCTAAGTAATATTAAAGAAAATTATCCACAGATACCTAATAATATGACGGCTTTTTATCGAGAGGTTATTAAAAAAGGTAATTCTTATGTTTCATTATCAGAAGCTATAGTTAATATTTATAAGCCTGCTTACAAAGGATTTATGAATGATCAGGTACAAATTTTCAAAGGCAGAAAAGGTGTAAATGTCAAAAAAATGGATACACTTATATTTAAACTTGAGGGAGGACCAAAAATAACTTTATTGCTTGATATTATTAAACATCAGAATATTCTTTCTTTCGAAACAATTAACAATTATACGTTTGAGATAATCAATGAAATTAAAATCAATGACAGATTAAATTATATTATTGAGTTCAGTCAAAAATATGATTCAAAAACTCCACTTTATTCAGGCAGACTATTTATTGATACAGAAACCCTGGCATTAACATCTGCTGATTTTAGTCTAAACCTTAAAGATCCTGATATAGCTACTGATCTTTTTGTCCGTAAAATACCTTTTAATGTAAAAGTTATACCTGTTATGGCAAATTATTCAATACGATACTATGAGCAGAATGGCAAATGGTATTTTAGTTATGCTAAAGGAGAAGTAAAGTTTAAAGTAAAATGGAGAAAAAAATTGTTTGCTAATTATTATACTACAATGTCAGAGATAGCAATAACTGACCGTAGTGATAATAATGTTGTCAAATTTAAAGCTAAAGAAAGGTTTAAATCTTCAGACATTTTTTCGGAATCGGTAAATGCTTTTTATAAAAAAGATTACTGGGGAAAATACAACTATATCGAGCCTGATCAGTCAATAGAAATAGCTATTCGAAAGTTTAATAAATTATTAAAAAAGTAACCGATGTTTCGCAAATTAATAAAATATAAGTTTACAATAGGCATGAGTAATTTTGTTAAGATAAGGAAACTAATTTTGCAAATAGATTTTGGAATAGGCTTAAGTTTTTGGTTTCTTTCAGTTTTAACTCCAAAACTATATCTGATTAATTATCTATACCTTAACCAAAATTATAGTACTACTATGAGTATCATATTTATTAAGAGCGAAAACTAATGAGTTATTTAGGGAAAAATATTTTGAGTAGCACAGGAGGGAATCCCGGAGAATGTTTTTAAATAATTAAAACATTCTTTCCCTCTGACATTTTTTTGTATCTTGGGAAAAATACTGACAAGGTGAATATTAAGAAACCAGAAAGAATAATAAAAATACAAAAAGGTGATATTAAAGAATTTGAATTCTTTTTCAGAGAGCTTTATGAACCCTTGTTAAGATATGCAAACTCGATAATAAATAATGAAAATGACTCGGAAGAAATTGTACAGGATATATTTTTAAACTTATGGAAAAATAGAAAAAATATAAAAATAACAACTTCACTTTCGGCTTATGTTTATCGTTCGGTTTATAATAATTGTCTTCAATTAATAAAAAGACAAAAACTAAATATAAAATATAAACAATATGCTATGTCTCAAATAAATCAACCATTAGAACCCATTGAAGAATTAAAATACAATGAACTTAACAAAAAGGTTTTTGAAGTTTTAAATAAACTGCCAGACAATTGTCAGACTATATTTAAGCTCAGCCGGTTTCAAGGTTTAAAATACAGGGAAATAGCAAAAAAATTATCAATATCAATAAAAACAGTGGAAGCAAATATGAACAAAGCATTGAAACATTTTAGGGAAAATATGA